>CAIWCG010000154.1 GCA_903911135.1 uncultured Bacteroidota bacterium | reverse complement strand
GTATTGGGGATGCAGCGGCTACAGCGGATAGCGGGACGAAGATGGGACGAGAAGAGGGCATAGGCTCCATTTAGAAATTATGAATGATGGATTATGAATTATAAATGGTGGGGGGAAAGAAAATCGTTTGGGGAGATTGGGTGGTATTGGAGGGTATATGTATCAAAATTCTATCTTTGCGGCCTCAATATACTAACAAAATGTTTGAATTTATAAATAAAACCATCGGTAAAGTTTTCGGAAGCAAGTCGGAACGTGATGTAAAAGATGTGACGCCGCAGCTTGAACGGACTTTGGAAGAATATGCCAAGTTGCAGGGTTTGTCGAATGATGACTTGCGGGCAAAAACGCTTGATTTTAAGGCACGGATAAATAATCATCTTACGGATTCGGATGCCGAAATAGCGGCCTTGAATCTTCGGATAGATGAGGATCCGGACATGGATTTGGAGATGAAACAGGAATTGTATACTTCGATAGACAACCTGAAGAAGAGCCAGAAGGCGATGATTGAAGTTGCGTTGAAGGAGCTGCTTCCGGAAGCGTTTGCGGTGGTGAAGGAGACTGCAAGAAGGTTCAAGGAAAATGAATCGATAGAGGTGACGGCCACTGATATGGATAAGGATTTGGCGGCGAAAAAGTCGAGCGTAATCATTGAAGGCACCAAGGCGATATTCAAAAACAGCTGGATGGCTGCCGGCAACCTCGTTTCTTGGGATATGTTGCATTATGATGTGCAGCTGATAGGCGGAATCGTGCTTCATGAAGGGAAAATTGCGGAGATGGCTACCGGTGAAGGAAAAACATTGGTGGGTACCTTGCCGATTTATCTTAATGCATTGGCTGGCAGGGGTGTCCATATCGTAACGGTGAATGATTACCTTGCACGAAGGGACAGTGAATGGAATGGCCCAATATTTGAATTTTTGGGATTGACGGTGGATTGCATCGACAAGCATGAACCGAACTCGGAGGCGAGGAAGAAAGCATATAATTCTGACATCACCTATGGGACAAACAATGAGTTCGGTTTTGATTATTTGAGGGATAACATGGTTCGGAATCCGGAGGACATGGTTCAGCGGGATCCATTTTATGCCATTGTGGATGAGGTGGATTCGGTATTGATTGATGATGCCCGAACGCCATTGATCATCTCTGGGCCAACCCCAAAAGGGGAGCATCATGAATTCTTTGCCTTGAAACCGAAAGTTGAATTGTTGGTTAAAACTCAACGAGATTATACCAACTCCGCTTTGGTTGAAGCGAAACGGAAATTTGCAGCAGGCGATGAAACAGGGGCAGGATTGGCTTTGCTTAGAGCGCACCGTGGATTGCCTAAGAATAAGGCTTTGGTGAAGTTCCTTGGAGAACAAGGGATGCGGGTATTGCTGCAAAAGACGGAGAACTTCTACATGGCAGATCAGTCGAGAGAGATGCATAAGGTGGATGCCGAATTGTATTTTGTAATCGATGAGAAGAACAATTCGATAGAACTTACCGAAAAGGGTATTGAACTTATCACTTCTTCTAGCGAGGACAGCAAGTTCTTCATTATGCCTGATGTGGGTTCGGAGATAGCTGAAATAGACAAGAGCAATCTTCCACCAACAGAGAAACTGGAGAAGAAAGACCAGATGCTGCGGGATTTTGCCATCAAGAGCGAACGGATACATACCATCAACCAACTGCTTAAGGCTTACACTCTTTTTGAAAAGGATGTGGAATACATCATTGTTGAAGGGAAAATAAAAATCGTTGATGAACAAACTGGTCGAGTTTTGGATGGCAGAAGATATTCCGATGGGTTGCATCAGGCTATTGAGGCTAAGGAGAATGTAAAGATTGAAGCCGTGACTCAGACCTTTGCTACGGTTACCTTGCAGAATTATTTCAGGATGTATCACAAACTTGCCGGTATGACCGGAACTGCTGAAACGGAAGCTGGCGAGTTATGGTCTATTTATAAGTTGGATGTAGTGGTAATACCAACCCATCGCAAGATGGTTCGTCTTGATCATGAGGATATGATTTATAAAACCAAAAGGGAGAAATACAACGCAGTTATTTCGGATATTGAAAAATTGGTTGAGGCGAAGCGCCCCGTCCTTGTAGGTACTACTTCTGTTGAAATCTCCGAATTGTTAAGCCGTATGCTTACCCTCCGGAAAATCAAGCACAATGTTTTGAATGCCAAGTTGCATCAGCGCGAAGCCGACATTGTTGCTGAAGCCGGACAACCGGGAACCGTTACCATTGCCACAAACATGGCTGGTCGGGGAACGGATATTAAACTGGGCCCTGGCGTAAAGGAAGCTGGTGGTTTGGCCATCATTGGCACCGAAAGACATGAATCTCGTCGAGTGGACAGGCAGTTGAGAGGTCGGGCTGGTAGACAGGGAGACCCAGGGTCTTCGCAGTTTTATGTTTCGTTGGAAGATGAATTGATGCGTCTTTTCGGTTCTGAAAGGATTGGAAAAATGATGGATACATTGGGCGTGAAAGAGGGCGAAGTCATCCAGCATCCAATGATTACAAAATCTATAGAACGTGCGCAGAAAAAAGTGGAGGAAAACAATTTCGGCATCCGAAAACGATTGCTGGAATATGATGATGTAATGAACTCTCAACGTGAGGTGATTTACAGCAAGCGCAAGCATGCCTTGTTTGGAGAACGATTGGCATTGGACATTGTAAATTCGATGTATGATGTGGCTGAAAGCATCGTAAACACTTATCAGGAACAAGGCGACTACAATGGTTTTCAGATGGAGGTAATCAAGGAATTTGCAATGGAATGCCCTATCACGGAACAGCAATTCATGAAAGAGAGTGCCAATGCAGTTATCGATTTGTTATTTCAAAGAGCCGATGAACATTATAAATATAAATCGGGTACCATTGCTGAAAGGGTGTATCCTTTCGTTCGTGACGTGCACGACAAAACGGATGGCAGATACGAGAATGTAGCAATCCCTTTCACCGATGGCATCCAGTCCATCAATGTGTTGGCTCCCTTGAATAAATCATATGCCAACCATGGCAAGGAGGTGGTTACCTCATTCGAAAAATCCATCGCCTTGTCATTTATCGATGATAATTGGAAGGAACATCTTCGTGAGCTGGACGAGTTGAAGACTTCGGTTCAAAACGCCGTTTATGAGCAAAAGGATCCATTGCTTATTTATAAGTTCGAGTCGTTCGAATTGTTCAAGCAAATGATTGACCGAGTAAATAAGGAAACGATTTCGTTCTTGTTCAAGGGAAATTTGCCTGTTGAGAATTTCGGGGAGGTGAAAGAGGCTCCAAAAGCCAGAAAGACCGACTTGAGCAATTTAAAGACTCGAAAAGATGAGATCATCTCTGGTCCTCCAAGCAAACAGGAGGAACTGCCACCGGTTTCAACAAAAATTGAACCCATCAGAGTGGAGCAAAAAGTTGGCCGAAACGATCCTTGTCCTTGTGGCAGCGGAAAGAAATTCAAAAACTGCCACGGCAAAGATTTATGATTTTGATAATCCTACCAATATGATGGCACGCCTTTAGCGATGCAATTATACTGATGGGATAATGATCAATGTACAAGTTTTGGTGCTTAGTCTTTCCATAGCACCAAGGCTGCTGTGTTTATGCTACTTTTTGGCCTCATCATAAATATTTTGATTGATAAAGTATGCTTTAAACTCATTTGGAGCTTGCCGCAAACGCTGCAAGGGTATTTTCAATTTGTTTGGAGCTTGCAGCAAACACGGCAAGGGTATTTTCAACTCATTTGGAGCTTGCCGCAAACGCTGCAAGGGTATTTTCAACTCATTTGGAGCTTGCCGCAAACGCTGCAAGGGTATTTTCGACTTGTTTGGAGCTTGCAGCAAACACGGCAAGGGTATTTTCGACCCATTTGTACCTTGCAGGAAACGCTGCGAGGGTATTTTCGACCCATCTGCACCTTGCAGCGTCTGCGGCAAGGGTGTTTTAAACTTATTTGCACCTTAGCGCAAACGCGCTAAGCCCCATTTGACCTCATTTGCACCTTAGCGCAAACGCACTAAGCCCCATTTGACTTCATTTGCACCTTAGCGCAAACACGCTAAGCTCCATTTGAACTTATTTACCCCTTAGCGCAAACGCGCTAAGCCCCGATTGAACTTTTTTGCCCCTTAGATGAAATGCGCTAAGCTCCATTTGACTTTTTAACATCATCAATAAAAATTTTCATTATTAATAATGAACAAAATATAGAAATGACGAATTAAAACAGACCTTTTTCTAATGTAATAGCTGGTTAGATGTTTGTCAAGACAGGGCAATTATTGCATAAAAAAGACAACCGTTTTCAATAACATTTGTTAAAAGGTGTTGGAGGTATCAAAACTTTTTACTAATTTCGCATCTGAATTCTATCTCATAAAATAAATTAAAACATAAAACGATGAAAAAAATTATTAAAAGTACGCTAGTTTTAATGCTCGCAGTGGCATTCTTTGCTCCTTCATTTGCAGGAAAAGTCATTAACCCAAATGGAGAAACATTCATAAAGGTGGGCTCAAAATTGACTTATGCAATCGATAGGGATGGCAAAAAGTATGACATGGTGGTTACCATTACCAAACTTTCTCCTCAGATTTCTTTCGACTGGCAGATGACTGCACCGGTAAACAGAAGCGGTTCAGTAACCATGTCAGAAAAAGCCGTGGGTCATGCCATGAATGTGATTACCGATTTTGCCAATGGCTCGACTACCCTAAACGGTGAATCGGCAATTTGGTTGAGCTATGACAACTTTTATCAGATGCAAAACGACCGACGTGGAATATTTCAATTGGATGGCAAGGACAACGCCTCGAAAGTGGTGAATTTCAATGAGCCTCCAGTAATTGTAAAAGTTAATGGCAGCGACATGACCATGAACACTTTGATGCTTCATAATGGCTTGATGGATGCAAACAAAAAGATGATACATGTGCTCGATTCTAAAGATTTTCCAATCATTCTTAAAATAGAAGCCGGTTGGAGCATGACTTTGAAAAGCATCAACTAAAGCGTAAAACAATAAACCGAATATAAGGAGAGTGCAGCAATGTACTCTCCTTATTTTTATATCAAAACTGAACCATTGTTCATCCCTTTTATATCTTTGCCTTTTAAACATACTAAATGAAAGACCTAATAGCCAAATTCAGCAAGCAGTTGATAGAAGCAGTAGCCATTGGCGAGGGAGCCCAATTGACTCCTTCCAATGTGCCAATAAAAAACGTAATGATTACCGGCCTAGGCGGTTCGGGAATAGGAGGAACCATCGTATCAGAAATAGCAGCCAACCAAAGTCCGGTACCTATTTTGGTTAATAAGGATTATTTTCTGCCAAAGTTCATCAGTGAAGAGAGTTTGGTAATCGTTTCTTCCTATTCCGGCAACACCGAAGAGACTGTTAATGCCATGGAAATTGCAATGAATTGCAATGCAAAAATTGTTTGCATAACTTCTGGCGGAAAGATTTTGGAAATGGCAAAAGCACACCAGATAGACCATATCGTTTTACCTCCAGGCATGCCGCCAAGATCTTGTTTGGGATATTCCTTTACTCAATTGTTATTTGTGTTAAATCACTTAGGATTGATAGGTTCCGATTTCAAACAACAACTGAACAACGCCATTTCCTTAATCGATTTGGAGGAAAAGAATATAAACATTTATGCTCAAGAGCTTGCTAAAAAACTCATGAATAAAGTACCGATTATTTATTGCACTGCTGGCAATGAGGGTGTGGCTATTCGTTTCCGTCAGCAGATCAATGAAAATTCGAAAATGCTTTGCTGGCATCATGTCATTCCGGAAATGAACCATAATGAATTGGTAGGTTGGACTCAGAAAAACGAACAATGGGCAGTAGTTTTTTTAAGGAATGACAATGATTACGAACGGACTCAAAAACGAATTGAAATTAACAAGGAGGTCATTTCAAAATACTGCAACAACATCACCGAAATATATTCAAAAGGTCATTCAACAATTGAACGAACCATATATATGATTCACCTTTGCGACTGGGTGTCCTGGTATTTATCAGACCTTAGGAAAGTAGATGCCACCGAAGTGAATGTCATCAATTATTTGAAATCGACCTTGGCAGGGAAGTGATTCCTTGACAAACATTCAGCCATGCAAAAAGTAATTTTCCAAGACCTTGGCACCATTGATTACAAGGAGGCTTGGGATTACCAAGAGCAGCTGTTCAATAAAATCATCAGCCAAAAGATGTTCAATAGGGATAACCCTGATGAACTGTTTTCACCGCTGCATTATCTATTGTTTTGTGAGCATCCGCATGTTTATACCCTTGGTAAAAGCGGATCTCAAGAGAACTTGCTGATAGATGAACAAGGATTGAATGACAAACATGCCACATTCTATAAGATTAACCGAGGTGGAGACATCACCTATCATGGGCCAGGGCAGATAGTGGGCTATCCCATCTTGGATCTGGATTATTTCTTTACCGATATACATAAGTATTTGCGGTTTCTTGAAGAGGCAATCATCTTGACCCTCAAGGATTATGGAATCATTGCAGGCAGGATCGATGGCCTGACAGGAGTTTGGGTAGATGACAAGAATCCCAAGTTGGCAAGAAAGATCTGCGCTTTCGGAGTTCGTTGCAGCCGATGGGTAACGATGCACGGGTTTGCCTTTAATGTCAATGCGGACTTGAGTTATTTTGGAAACATCATTCCTTGCGGCATTACCGACAAGGCCGTTACTTCCATGGAAAAAGAACTTGGCCATAAAGTAAATATGGAAGAGGTAAAAGAGAAAGTCAAATCGTATCTTTGCTCTTTGTTTGAGATGCAATTAATAACTGAATAAAATGACAAAAACCAAACCTAATATCATTATAAGAACCATCAGGACGGTTCTTTACATCATCCTGTTGCTAAACATTTTCATACTTGGAAGCGGCAAATGGTATCTTTATAAAACCATCATCTACAACCTTCCGAATATCGATGACAATAAGATTTTTGACCAACGCATGATACCTGCAGGAACTCCTGTTGAGTTCCCAATCGGAACGGATTATTGCAAAGCCAGCATGCCATCTTCATTGAATCAAACCTTGGAGCGTCTTCAGAGCGTGGCTTTTTTAGTTATCAAGGATGATTCCCTTCGATATGAAAAGTATTGGGACGGATATGACAAGAACTCCTATTCCAATTCCTTTTCCATGGCAAAAACTGTTGTCAGCATTCTTGTAGGCATCGCCATTGAGGAAGGAAAAATCAAGAGCGTTGATGAAAAGGTTGGTGATTATTTACCCCAGTTCCATGATGGCCTTGGCGCTCAAATGACCATCAAGCATTTATTGACCATGAGTTCTGGAACTAACTGGTACGAGAGCTACAGCAATCCTCTATCCGTTACCACCGAAGCCTATTATGGAAGCAACATTCCTAAATTGGTGGCAAACATGAAGGTGGTCGATCAGCCAGGCAAGTACTTTAAATACCTTAGCGGAAACACCTTGATTCTTGCAGCGGTCTTGGAAAAGGCTACCGGCATGAACATCAGCGATTATGCCTCCCAGAAACTTTGGAAACCCATGGGCGCTGCCAATGCCGCCCAATGGAGTGTGGACAAAAAGGATGGCGAAGAAAAGGCCTATTGCTGTTTCTTTTCCAATGCCCGCGATTTTGCAAGAATCGGACAACTCTATCTGCATAAAGGCAACTGGAACGGCAAGCAACTGGTATCCGAAGATTATGTGAACAACTCCATCAAGCCCGCCAATCTTTTGGATGAAGCTACCAACGCTCCCATCGACCATTACGGATATTCCTGGTGGCTCATCAATAGAAATGGGCATCAGGTATTTTATGCCCGAGGCATTTTAGGCCAATATGTGTTCGTCATTCCCGACAAGAAAATCGTTGCCGTCCGTTTAGGCAAAAAGCGCGGCGCAAAAGATGGAAAATACTCGTATGACGACATCTCCACCTACCTCGATGGCATCCTCGAGATGTATCCCTAAGCAGCCGTTTTGTTGTAAAACAATCCCATTCCTAATTCTTTCTTGGAGCCTATATCCTCCTCTCGTATCATGGTGCGTCCCGCTATCCGCTGTAGCCGCTGCATCCCCATTTCCGATACCAAGCAGCGGGCTGCCGCTACTATCGGGGCTATGCTTTGATGGCAGCTTGCTTCGAAGGAGCTTTTTATAAGTAACCTTGCTGCGGCGAAAAGGCAAAGCCTTTTCGCCGCTATCAAAACAAATATTAAAGCATTGATTATCAACAATAACCGATGACGATTTTTTTTCGACACTATCCATTTAACCCTCCGCACCATTCATTTAACCCTCCGCACTATCCATTTAACCCTCCGCACTATCCATTTAACCCTCCACAGCATCCATTGAATCCTCCGCAGCATCCATTGAACACTCCACACCATCCATTTAATCCTCCGCGCCATCCATTGATAACTCCGCAGCTTCCATTTAGCACTCCGCAGCTTCCATTTAACACTCCGCAGCATCCATTTAGCCGCCCAAAAGTCCTATTTACAACTCAACGCACCCTGTTTATATTGAATATCAATACATTAAAAACCAAAAAGCCCGAACAATCCATTTTGTTCAGGCTTTTTGTTGGATAAATGACATGTTTTTCCCCAGTTAGCTATCGTTATTTCTCCACCACAATCTTCCCTCTCACCTTAGTTGGAATTTGTAATCCCGACCCTTCCGTTTTTATCTCATAAAAATACATTCCATTGCTCAAATAAGAAGCATCCACACTTTGTTTCCCATCCTTCCCAATTATGTTTTGTTTAAATACATTCCTACCCAAAAAATCCTTCACTTCCAATACAGCATTTGCAGAAGTCAATTGATATTCCAAAATAAAGTTTCCATTGTTAGGATTTGGATAAACATAAACCATATTAATCTTCTGATTATTCGAGTATATTCCAGTAGTAATATTTATCAGATTCTCTGTAGTATTTGTAACCACTGGAGCATTATAATCGAAATAAATATAAGCTGTATTGTGAATTTGCGTTCCTACCGGATAAGATTGCCGTAATTTGACTTTATATTGAACATATCCATGGCTTGCCGGTTCATTTGTAGTGCTATCGGGGAGGTTTATGTTCGGGAAATTGAATCTGACTATGCCATTATCATAAACTTGTGTCAAGGGTAAATGGTTGTAGGCAATGACCTGTAAACTGAAAGGGTCTAAATGGCTATCAAGGGTATCAATGATATAAATATTATCTGCAGGTGCGGTTCCTGTATTTTGAAATTGAATGGTATAGGTAAGCCATTGTAAAGAAGGATCAATATTTCCCTCCGGATAAACTTCCTTTTCGTTAGGGTCGAAACTGCCAAAAATCCCAAAACATTGAGTACGATTGTTATTCAATGTGTCATAATCACCAATTATTGGAGTAACATTCACAGTTATACAAACTTCTTGACCAATAACTGCCGATGTATCCACATGCAATAATAATTGAAATTGATATGGATCAACATTGCCATAGTCAGCTATATTCCAAATGGCAGTTATTACCCCAGACCCTGAAACTACTGAACTCGGTGGTATTCCATTAAAACCACTATAAGTTACCGCTCCATTTATTGTGCAGGTAACAGTTCCTGAAATTCCCGAAGCACAGTGAAACGAGTTTCCACAAGGAAGGAATAAGGTACTGTTATGTCCTGGTATAAAACGTGATACATTTATTAATGATATGGAGCCAACATCAAATCCGGAGTGACAATTAAATGGCAAGTTGATGTTCGTGGTTGTAGAAGTCGTATTTACTAGATGTATGGTAGTATCGGAATTTGAAACACAGTTAGACAAACTGAAAGGATACAACGAATCATAAACACTTAAATAATAAGTGCCTGAAACAGTTTCAGTAAATCCATAACGCCCATTCGTATAAGATGTAGTTGATTGAATTACATTGAAACTTGAATCCAATAACCGGATGGTCTTATTTGCTAATGGAACCTCCCCCGAATCCATTATGCAATTATTGTTACCATCAATATAAAGAAACCCAGTTATTCCCCATCCTGCGCTACAGCCATTTTGATTGATTACATTACACAATGGAAGGGAAAGCAAATTCGGCATATACATAGAACAGTTCGGTGGATAGTTAGGCACACATTGAACACCGGTATAATCAAATCTGAAATCGGTATAATTATTTGGTAAAAATGGAAGACAAGTAAGATAAGGATTGTCGTTGCAATAAAAACTGTAGGACATAATATTAGGTAGATTAGGCAAAGAAGTCAATAGATTATGAGAACAATTAATATCCTGTAATAATAGTGGCAAACTAGGCAAGGAAGTCAGGTGGCAATTTGCGCAATTAAGCAATGTGAGGCTTAGCGGCAAAGCCGGCAAAGTGGTCAATGAATCTCCCATGCAATACAACCTTTGAACGGTAGAAGGTAGCGCAGGCAAAGTAGTCATTAATGTTGAACTGCAATCAAGATATTGTAACCCAGGAGGAAAAGGGGATACATTCGAAATTTGATTATGTCCAAAGCCTAGATTGAGCAACCCTGTTGGCAAGGCGGGCAAAGTTGTCAAAAGATTGCTTCCACATTCTAATGTTGTTAATGTAGCAGGCAAAGTAGGTAAGCTTGTCAGATGATTGCTTCCACAACTTAGTGCCTGAAAATTAGAAGGCAAGGCAGGCAGGGCAGTTATTAGATTGTTATTGCAATTTAATGTCAATAGCGAATTGGGTATTGCCGGTATAGTGGTCAAATTATTATTACTGCAACTAAGATAGGTCAATACATTGGGTAAAGTAGGCAATGAGGTCAAATTATTGTCCATACAATCGATATAGGCCAAGCCACTGGGGAAGTTAGGAATTGAAGTAATATGATTGGACCTACAGATAAGTTTCACCAAGCTTGGTGGCAACGTAGGTAAAGCGGTAATTTGATTATTATCACAATTGATATATTGCAAAGTGGAAGGAAACATGGCTATGGTTGTAATGTTCATGTTGGTATTGCAATCCAAGGAATCCAAATGTGGCGGCAATACAGGCAAAGAATGAAGGTTCATCCAACTGCAGTCAAGATAAGTCAAATTGGTGAAATATTGAATTCCTGTAATATCTTGAGCATTTGCAGTTTGTCCTATGTTTGCATAAGTGGCATTGATTATTCCAGGGCAAGTCGTATCCATCTGATTGCCATTCATGCAGCCAGGATAATTCGTCTGTAGCCATGTCACAAAAGAAGGGTCAGTAATGGTTACATACTGCGCCTTTGCGACATTGGCAACGAAAACTAACATTACTGCGAACATAAGAATTTTGGTAGAAGCTTTAATTGTTTTCATGATTTATAAGTTTATATTGTTAATTATTCTATCATACGTAAAGCCTTTGGAGAAAATCGATTTGCCATATTCGTCTTTTTGCTTTTTGAGGTTCTCTTTCTTAATCTTTTCATAATGCAACACATCATACTTCAGGAAGTTCAGTCTGTCGTTTTCCAAAGCTTCATGTATAGCAGAAATATCCCTAATGGTAACACCTGCTGTGCAGGTTTTGCAAACCTGCACCAAATCACTATGGATATTTAATCCATCAAATTCAATACTCATCCTTTTTTTCACGCCACAAAACTATAAAATTAATTCCATTAAATCAAATTCAGTCATTCCTTCTATCCATTTTTCCTTACGTAATCTTTACGTAACCGTCTGCGCCCTCTGCGTGAAATACCTCCAGATACACCTAAATATTTTAGCAAATAGATTTAAGTGCGATTCTTTTCTATCTTTTCTTCTAAAGAAAAAATTACTCACGACCACAAAAAACCAATTCCATGCAAACCAAAAAAAATCCCCGCCTTTCAGCGAGGGTTTTTTAGAATGAAAATATTTTATATTGTTGATCGGTTTCATTAATAAACTTCATCATGAGTGCCTATATCAATAAGCAAGGCAGATTTGTTATTTTCTATAAATTTGAAGATAACCCTATATTCATACCCCACACTGAAAGCATATAGCCCATTGAGTTTTCCTGTAAGTTTATGGGTTTTGAGTTTAGGGTCATAAGGATTCTGTTCAAAGATATTTATCGCCTTCCAAAATTTGGTCTTAACGATTTCATTACTGCCTATTTTCTTTTTGTAGGATTGCTTGAAAGGAGCATCCCAAACTATTTTAATCATTTTCCAAATCCTTGAATAAGTCCTTACTGCTTCCTCGTTTTACTTTTCCTGCTTTCAAGTTTTGGGAGGCACTCTTCGCTCTGTTTGCAATAGAGTTCCGTCTCGATTCAGCAACAATCTTATTTAGAATATCCATGGCATATTCCTTTTCTTCTTCTTTAAGTTTTGAGAATCTATCTATCAAGGTATCCAGGGAAGACTTTTGTTTGATTGCGGTACTTTCGTTTTTCATCATTTATAATTTTATATTGTTAATCAGGGTGTAAAATTAGTAAAAAGATTCTATTTTATCTCCATACTCTCCCAATACATCCCCCTCTCCCTTGGCTGCTGAAAGGGGGAGTCCCCAAAAGAAGAGAACTAAATGTTTAATAAGAATGGCAGAGGTAATCTTGTTTTATTAATTTTGCCCCAACAATAATATTTAATGATATGAAATTCGGAACCAAAGTTATCCATGCAGGTCTTTCGCCAGACCCATCTACCGGGGCCATCATGACTCCCATTTTCCAAACCTCTACCTATGTGCAGGCTGCCCCCGGCAACCATAAGGGATATGAGTATTCTCGAACCCAAAACCCCACTCGAACAGCCTTGCAGAACAATCTGGCAGCGCTGGAGAACGGGAAATTCGGATTGGTGTTCAGCAGTGGTATGGGGGCTACCGATGCCGTCATGAAATTGTTGAAACCGGGTGATGAGGTCATCTCCACCAACGACCTGTATGGGGGAACCTACAGGATATTCACCAAGATATATGCCGATTTTGGCATCAAGTTCCATTTCATCCACATGGAGAACATCAACGATATCGAGAACTTTGTGAATGCCAATACCAAGATGATTTGGGTGGAAACCCCTACCAACCCGATGCTGAACATCATCGATATAGCAGGTGCGGTTTCCATAGCCAAGAAACATCAACTGACTTTGGTGGTGGATAACACCTTTGCTTCTCCCTACCTGCAAAATCCATTGGATATGGGAGCGGATATCGTTCTGCACTCGGTAACCAAATACATTGGCGGACATTCCGATGTGGTGATGGGAGCATTGGTTTTGAATGATGAAGCCATGGCTGCCCGTTTGGGATTCATCCAAAACAGTTGCGGTGCAGTGGCTGGTCCACAGGATTGTTTTTTGGTGCTGCGAGGCATCAAGACGCTTCATCTTCGCATGCAGCGTCATTGCGAAAATGGAAGAAAGATTGCCGAATTTCTTGCCAAACATCCAAAGGTAAAAAAGGTTTATTGGCCAGGTTTCGAAACCCACCCCAACCATTTGATAGCAAAGAAGCAGATGCGTGATTTTGGTGGAATGATGTCGTTTACCCTTAAGGATGATTCCATTGAAAGCGCCATGAAAGTTCTTTCACATACCCATTTGTTTTCCTTGGCTGAATCTTTGGGCGGCGTTGAGTCCTTGATAGGTCATCCTGCCACCATGACCCATGCTTCCATACCTAAAGAGGAACGTGAAAAAAGCGGCGTTACCGATTCATTGATACGCTTAAGTGTAGGAGTAGAAGATGTGGATGATTTGATTGAAGATTTGAATAACGCCTTAGCCTAACTGTTGCTAATTTAAAACATCACCACGCAACGTCCTATATCTCTTTCGAGCCTCCGTGGTGTAAACGCTTGCAGGATATTTTACCATTAATTTCTGATAAAGCTCCATTGCTTTGGTGGTGTCCTTCAGCTTGTTCTCGTATAGGTCAGCCATGTCGAATAGGGCGTCATCCGCCATTATTCCATCTGCATATTTATCCAATATGTTCTGATACAACGCAATGGCTTCCATCGTCTTCCCTTTACGCTTCATTATTTTTGATTTCTGATAATATGCATATGGAACAATGGAATGAGAAGGAAATCTGGCAAGCAAGGTATCCATCATCACCAATGATTCCTCTTCTCGGTTTTGATAAAGCAAGAGGTCAGCCTGTGAATAAAGCGACAAGGCATCGAACACGGAATCTTCACCTATGTTATCCGAAATAAGCAAGGATAAATTCATAGCATCGTTGGATATCAAATCGGAGGTGGCAGCCTTGAGGATATCAAGCATCGATTGAGAATATTGAAACTCCCCTTTGTAATAATACCATTTGGCATTCTTGAATTTAGCCTCTTGCCCTAATGGGTTATGCTTGAAGTCCAAATCAACTTGAGAATACAACAAGGTGGATTCCCAAATATCCCCTTTGAACAACAGGATATCACCAAGTTCCAACTTGCATTCTCCAATGAAAATGGGACTCAATCCCTGCATCTTGATCACATCTTCAAGTAAACTCTGGGCGCTATCGGTTTTATTAAGATAAAATGCTTCGAAGTGAGCCAACCCCTTTATCAATGGGGCGGTGGAAGCATTTCTTCCAAGTTCGTTCAGCGCAATGAAATAATCCTTTTCAAGATCGCCCAAATCCTTGCTGGAATAATTATCGTTGCTTGTGATTTTCTTGCTTAAAGTATTCAGCAAATTGACTCGAGCCAAAACATATTGATTTGAATTAGGGCCCTTTTGGATTACATATTGATATGCCTTAATGGCAACATCAAAGTCCAGATTTGAGGCACTCAAATCGCCAATCTGTATTATTCTTGCACCTTCTTCGTTAAATCTTTTATCCAATGCCTTTGCTTGAGTCAAGGCCCCATCAAAATCCTTCTGTTGTATAAAAAACCATACCAGCACTTCCGTAAAAACATATTTTTCAGGGTCTTTCTGGATACGTCTTAACAAGGATGTTCTGACCATATCCTTTTTGTCTCCCTTTTCATCATTTGCAATTTTGTTCTGCATCATGCTCTGAACATTAACCTTGTAAGCATCATTCTCGGCTATTGCATCAAAATATTCATCCAGCATCTTTTGGAATTCTTGCTTTGCCGAATAAACTTCGGCCAGTTCAAAATGAAATGCATACACGCCTTTCATCAATTTCTTACCCGCAACATAGGTTTGAAGAGCATAATCAATTTCGTGCTTTTGGATGAATGTATTTGCCGTTATGCCGATTATTGCCTGATTCTGCGGCAACGACTTAACAGCTTTATCATATTGCTGGGTGGCCTTATCCTGCATGTTTTGTTGTTTATAAAGATATCCCAAGTCAACGATATAAGATGGGTAATCGGGATTTCTTTTTATTTCCTTCTTGATAAGTTTTTCGGCATTGTTGAAATCCCTTTGTTCCATCAGGCAAAAAAGATAATTATTATAAACCCCCTGCTGCGGATTCTTGTTATAAACCTTTTCGAACAGTATTACGGCCTTATCGTAATCATGATTCTGAAAATACTCCATCGCCATCTGCTCGTCATTGGTCTGGGCTTTGGAAGGGGCAGCAATAACCAACAGAACGATGATTAAAGGAAGGTATAGATAATTGATGTTGATTTTCATTTGAACTGATTTATTCATTGGATACATTTTAACGTATCCAAACAAATTTTGTTTTAATCGATGTATTCGAAGCCAGTGTATGGAACAAGCACCGACGGTATCCTGATTCCCTTTTCCGTTTGATTGTTCTCAAGCAAGGCAGCTACTATCCTTGGCAAGGCCAAAGCGCTCCCGTTTAATGTGTGGGCAGCTTGTGGTTTGCCGTCCTTTCCTCTAAATCTAAGTTTTAACCTGTTCGATTGGAAGGTTTCAAAGTTCGAAACGGAACTTACCTCCAACCATTTTTGCTGGGCAGCCGAAAACACTTCGAAATCAAATGTCAATGCCGATGCAAAGCTCATGTCTCCTCCACACAAACGAAGTATTCTAAAAGGCAATTCCAACGCTTTCAACAAGGAGGCAACATGCTCCTTCATTTCTTCCAATGTTTGATAGGAAGCATCAGGGTGCTGCACCTGAACTATCTCTACCTTATCGAATTGATGAAGCCTGTTCAATCCTCTCACATCCTTTCCATACGAACCGGCTTCTCTGCGGAAACAAGGAGTATAGGCCGTCATCATTACTGGAAGTTCCTCTTCTTTCAAGATAACATCCCTCAAGATATTCGTAACCGGAACCTCGGCAGTTGGAATCAAATACAGATTATCGATGCCTACATGATACATCTGCCCTTCCTTGTCTGGCAATTGTCCCGTACCAAACCCACTTGCTTCATTCACCAGGATGGGCGGTTGAATTTCTTTATAACCGGCATCGACGGCACTGTTCAGAAAATAATTTATCAAAGCCCGTTGCAGCTTGGCGCCCTTACCTTTATACACCGGAAATCCTGCTCCGGTAAGTTTGTTTCCCAATTCAAAATCGATGATGTCATATTGAGTCGTCAATTCCCAATGCGGCTTGGCGGTTTCAGGCAAAACGGGTAGCTCTCCCCATTGAAAAACATTGATGTTTTCGGCAGGTGTCTTGCCCACAGGAACGCTGGCATGTGGCATGTTCGGCAACTTAACCAAGAGGTAATTCTGTTCGTTCTCCAAGTTTTCCAAACGTTCCTTGAGCACGGCAGTTTCCTCTTTCAGGGCACCGCTTTTATTCTTCAAATCGTTTGCTTCGGCAGTATTTCCGCTCTTGAAAAGGTCACCTATCTGTTTGGCCAACTGGTTCGAGGCTTGGAGCAGCGAATCCATCTCGTTTTGAGTTTTTCTTCGCGATTCATCGATGGAAATTATCTGTTCGATGGTCTCTTTGGCATCAAAATTCTTTACCGAAAGGCGTTCTATCACCTCTGCCTTATTCTCTCTGATATAATGTATGGATAGCATATTGTTTAATGTTTACGCGGCAAATTTAGCAGTTTGCAGGGAATGTGGCGAAATGAAACCGCTCGATGGCAGATAAATGTTTGTAGTTTTTGATGGTTCCATAATTATTTAGTAATTTTACACCATGAATTTATCGCAAACTATATTTACGACTGCAGTAAAAAATCATTTTACTTTTCCTAAGCAGAGGAGATTCGGCCAGAACATGGCATCGAGGCTCCTCTTATGGAAAGACTAAATTCCTATCCTGATATCCTTTCAAATTTCTGCATGGGCTATGCCTGTGCGGAACCTGCTATTGTGTTCTCTTTTATAAAATAAATATTTACCAAAAAAAATTAAAAAATGAAAAATTCAATTAATCTTCCGAACAACAGATTCTTTAGACGATTGATGAATCGGACCGTCAAAAGAATCCTGGCCATGACCACCTGGAACCCCATCGTGAGGGCTTCCGTAAATGCACCTGATGACGCCGAAGGCAAGGCTGCATTGGCCGAGAGAATCCAAACTGCCGCTGCACTCACCCTTTACCTCACCATTCCTCCTGCCCTTTATGGCACTGTATTGACCGATTTCATCAAAGCCATGCGAAAAGCCAAAGGTGCCAACCAAGTCATCAAGGCTTGGAACGATTTGAATGGTCAACTGAAGAAAATCATGATCCTTGTACAAGCCTGCATGGACGCCGATTTGACTGATTCTGCCGCTATAATCTGTGAATATTATGCGTTTCACGTAATCGGAAAGGGGGGGGCGCATTCCCAAGTGTTTTCTGGCGAACCAGGTACTGCTGCCGGAGAAATAGATTTATTGTTACCCTCATTAAAAGGTTGTTCTTATGGCATCAGATTATACAATGCCGCCCGAACTTCATTCGTCTGGACACAGCCTACAGATGTGGCTCATGCAACGATAGGTGGACTGGTTTCAGGTTCCTTGCAAGCGGTTTCAGTAACCCATGTATTACATGGCGAAGCGCAAGAGGAAAGTCAGATTATTGAGGTGCGAGTGAAATAATCTCTATCCATCATTATTAGTAAAAAAACAGCCATTGAATCATCGCATTCAATGGCTGTTTTTTTATCTTCAACTCAAAAAGATATAAAATCGATGCACATTAAGATATTCTCGGTTCACATTGATATGTTCTCGGTTCACGTTGATATGTTTACCCCTGTTCATTGATATGTTTACCGTTCACATTGATATATTTTCCATTCACATTGATATATTTACCGTTCACATTGATAAGTTTACCGCACACATTGATATATTTTCCATACACGTTGATATGTTATCCGAAAAGATAGATATGTTAGCCGACAACATGTCTCCTGTAGCTCTTTTTCTCGTATAAAAACTTCCTTTTCCCGTATAAAACTCCCCCAAGCCTGGCATTTTGCTTTATAAAAAACCGTTCTCGGCAGGGGTAATATACTGGGAGAGTAAAAATTTCATTTGGTGGTATCTGTTATTCGTAGCGTTGGGCGAGGGAGTGGAGTGGCGCCGAAGGCGGTTCTTTGCCGCCTTTTATTGGTCTATGGTGATGGCGGCAAAAACGGAGCGTTAGCGACCCACGGAACACCCCGACCGCTTTCAGCAGCCTTCTCTCCCTTGGCTGCTGAAAGGGGGCGCCCCCAAATGCATAGGAACGGACAAGAAATTATTTGATGATGATTTCGTCTAGGAATATCCAGGCTTTGCCTCCTGCTCCAAGGTGCCATTTTGGGAGGATGCCATAGTTTTTGGCGTGGATTTTTACAAACCGGTATTCGCCGGTACGGTCCTTTTCGCTGATAAAGGGATATTCGAAGCCGAGGGAATAGGTCCTGTTGGTAGGAGTACGCACGGGGTCGGCCAAATCATCATCGGTTTTCATGGTATGAGGCTTTTCGTAAACCACGCCATCCTTGGAAACGGAAATGGTGATTTCGGTGGGCATGAATATCCACGAACCGATGTCTTGCAGGCAGCCAAGACCCACTTCGGTGATGTATTTCATCTCGCCCAAATCTACCACGGCATCGAAGTCGGTTCCTTCATATCCCTGCCATTCTCCGGTGTGGAAATCGCTGTTTCCGCGGATGTAGTCTATCAAGGCATTATCTCCACCGGCAGAATATTGAGGGGAATATTTGCTCAAGAGTTGGATGGTCCGTCCCTTGGGAATCTTGATGAAATTGCTGGTAACCACCTTGCTCACATTGTTTATTCCTTTCACAGCAAAGGCCTCCACCTTGCCGCTTTCCTTGAGCACTATGGGCTTGGTGTAGGTATTGTCCATCAGCTCTATGGCATGGCCGTCCTTATCGAAAGTATAGACGATGATCTTTGCAGTAGAATCGATGCAGGCGAACTTCAACACAGCCGAATCGGTGAAGGTTTTGGAGATCGATTCGATGGTTGGAACGGGAGTGATTAGGAGGGTGTCGATGGAGGTTTTGATAACGTTTCCATCATCTCCATCCCAGCTTCCCCATCCTAAATTAGGTTTATTTCCCATTATAAATCCTAACTCTTGAGAGCCATTCATAATGGCTTCGTGGCTGATCATATTATTAGGCCAAGTTGGGTAATTGATTCCCATTGATTGCACATAATAATTCTCATTGGATAAGTTTTTTGCAGAGACAATAAACTTTCCACCATTTTCAAGATTGATGGTAACCTCATCAAAGAGGGGCGTGCCGATGGCATATTGTCCACTACCCGGGCAAACGGGATAGAAGCCCATGGCACTCAAAGCATACCATGCCGACATCTGTCCGCAGTCCTCGTTGCCACACAAACCATCGGGGTCGTTCTTGTAAAGCGTGGTCATTATCTGATGCACTCGTTCTTGCGTTTTCCATGGCTGGCCTGCATAATCATAAAGATAGGCCATGTGATGACTTGGTTCGTTGCCATGTGCATATTGCCCAATCATTCCGGCTATGTCGGGTTGCTCTCTCCCGGAAGTCTTGCTTTGGGCAGTGAACATTTCATCAAGTTTAGCCATGAATTTATCCTTGCCTCCCATGGCCTTCATCAATCCGGAGATATCTTGAGGGACGGCAAAGTTATATTGCCAGGTGTTGGCTTCGGTAAGATCAAAATTCACCTCAAACGGATCAAAGGGTTCTTTGAAACTGCCGTTCTTCTTTGCCCTGAAGAAATTGGATTTCGAGTCGAAAATGTTTTTCCAATATTGAGCACGTTCCATATATGGCTTGTAGTAGGAATCGTAATAGGTTTTGTTGCCCATCAGTTTCACAAATTGGGCAATGCACCAATCGTCATAGGCATATTCTAGGGTTCTGGAAACCGACTCGCCACAACTGTCGGAAGGAATATATCCATCCTTGACATAAGCCCCCAAACCGAAATGGGTTTCATTGGAAGTCTTGATCATTGCTCTCAATGTTTTCTCAGCATCAAATCCCTTTATTCCTTTTTGATAGGCATCCACAATGACAGCAATGGAATGGTAGCCAATCATGCAATCGGTTTCGTTTGCAGCCAATTCCCAAACGGGTAATCTGCCGCTTTCATCATAGCATTTCAAGAAGGTGTTGATGAAATCATTGGTTCTTTTCTGTTCGATGATGGTATAAAGAGGATGCGCGGCCCTATAGGTATCCCACAATGAAAAGACGTTATAAACATTGTGGTCAGAATGATGAATCTTCAAGTCCATGCCACGGTAATTGCCATCCACATCAGAGTAAAGGTTTGGACAAATCATAGTATGGTATAAGGCAGTATAGAAAATGGTTTTCTTGTCCTTGTCCTTTGATTTAATAACAATTTTTGAGAGTTCCTTTTCCCATGCATTGGTGGCTTCTTGGTGGTAATGATCAAAATTAAAATCTTTAACTTCAGCCTTCAAATTCTTTCGAGCACCATCCACACTGACAGAAGAAATTCCAACCGTTACAACAATTGTATCAACTGAGCCGAAGAGTAATGCCGCTTTTATGTTCTTCCAATTCAATTCATTGATGGCATTATAATCTCCTTTGTCTTTGGTATGAATGATATGAGACTTGAAGGGTTTTGAAAATTCCGCAACGAAATAAACAAACTGGTCCTTAGCCCATGCTTTTGAGCGACGCATGCCTTCCACCTCATGGTCATTCACAATCTTTATGGAGGATTCTATTACATCATCGCGATGCTCCAAATCAATTATGACATTCGATTTATTTGATTTAGGATATATGTAGCGATGAATTCCTGTTCGTTGGGTGGAAGTGAGTTCAACATTTATTCCATTATCCATTAAGAGTTGGTAATATCCGGCTTTTGCTGCTTCATTTTTCTTTTTGAATGATGTAGAATAGCCGGCTTTACCATCACTTCCATTATTAAAATTAATCTCGCCAGTGGTAGGCATAAACAAAATATCACAGAAATCAGAACATCCAGTTCCACTCAAATGGGTATGACTGAATCCATAAACTACGCTATCTGAATAATGGTATCCTGAACAACCATCCCAGTCGTCTTTGTTTGTTCTTGTATCTGGACTTAACTGCACCATCCCAAAAGGCACCACAGCACCAGGGTAAGTATGCCCATGTCCACCTGTTCCTATGAAAGGGTTGACATAATCCGTTAAGCTTCCTTGACTTATAGAAAATGTTGCATAAAATAGACAACAAATCAATACTGCAAAATTTCTTTTTATTGTTTCCATATTAATGCTGCTGCACCAAGAATGGCAGCGGTGTTTCCTGTTAAGGCAGAAGGAATAATCTTAATTTTCCCTTGATAAATATTGTGAAGATTTTGTTCCATGTATATCCTGATTGGAGTTAACAACAAATCACCGCTTTGTGCTATACCTCCAAAGATGAAGATTGCCTCTGGTTCCAAATAACAAGCACTATCAGCCAAAGTTTGCCCAAGAATCCTCCCTGTTTCATCAAAAACCTTTAATGCAATTTCGTCACCTTTGCTTGCCAATTCAGAAATATAAGCAGGTGTTATTTCAGCAGATTCAAGTTTGCTATTTATTTCTTTCAATTCCATATATGTCTGGATTATTCCTCGCTTGGAAACATACGATTCGAGACAACCTTTTCTTCCACAGGTACACATTCTTCCATCGCGTTTTACAATTACATGACCCATTTCCCCGGCAAAACCATCATAGCCATAAACTATATTTCCATTTGACACAATTCCACTTCCTAGACCGGTGCCAATGGTGATAACAATAAAATCCTTCATGCCTTTTGCTCCTCCAAAAATCATCTCCCCTATGGCAGCAGCTTTTGCATCATTGGTTAATACAACATCCTTAATGCCAGTCCTTATTTTAATCATTTCTACGAATGGAACAATTCCCTTCCAAACCAGATTTGGTGCATGCTCAATGGTGCCTCGATAGTAATTCCCATTTGGGGCACCTATCCCGATTCCTTTTATCGTAGATTCATCATTCAATGAAGAATGAATGGTTACAATATGTTTTGAAATTTCATTTACATAAACATTGATATCAGGAAAATCAGTTGTTGAAAAGGATGATGAGCCCACAATTGTTCCTATCTCATCGACCAAACCTATTACGGTATGTGTTCCGCCAATATCTATTCCAACTGCTAATTCAATTGCCATTTTGATTTTTTAAATTCTTGACTTCGCTATCAAACTTTTTGGAAAAAGATAAAATCGTTCAATGATGAATTCACTGCCTTTAAACAAATACCAGAACTCTCTTTTTGTAAGCATCCTATTCTCTTCAAAGAGTTTTGTGGCTTTATCAAAATCAAGTTTCCGAGCTTTCATCAATATCGGAGTTTGTAGAGAACGAGGAAGCCAATGCACTAATGGTAGCACATAATGGGGCTCGACCGGAAAGCCAAAATTTGGTGTCTGGATGAAATAAAATTCAGCTATTCTTTTCACTTCATTTGCCATCATTTTTATGCGATTCCAATTGCCAACATGTTCTATCACAGAATTGGAATGGGCAATATCGAATTGCTTATCCCTGATGGAATTCATGTCACAGGCATCGGCAATGAGCGTATGGAATTTTACATTTGGTTTCGATATCTCTTTAAAGATTTTATACTCCTCGATATTTGCCAACGTGATGGTAAAAGTTACATCTGCAAATTTCTCGAAAGGAAATATGTTCCAATAAAAATAATTGCCGCCAATGTCGCAAATGCTTATCTCTTTTTTCTTATTTTTTTCAAGCACCTTTTCTACAAATGAAACAAGATGCTTGATTCGCTTCCGCCTTAATTTCGAGCGAAAGGAATTAGGATTTGAAATATCAATGAGGCTGGACATATTTTAATTGTTGGATTTTAGATTTTTATTATACCACAAGGAATTCAAGGACCAAGTGATTTTCTCTTTAAAGGTTAGATTTTTATTCTTTACCGACACTTTTTCCATTACTATTTCACTTTTCAACCTTAAACGATTTCCATCGAAAAGACAGCCTGTTTTTAATGGTGCATATGCTTTGGCTAGGCTTATGGAATGGGATAAATCGACATTCAATTCCTTCGAAATATGCGTAAGTGTTTGCTCCGGTTCGTTGGTCAAAGATTCTAATGTAATGGCAACAACCTTTGAACTTTTGCTAATCCTTTTTAAAATAAACAAGCAAAGCATATTGACACAAAACAAGTATATATTAGCCATCAACCAACCTTTCGGTGGCTGTTCGATTTCCTTCTTTTCAAATGATTTTACCACTCCAATCGGATTTCTCTTGATGTAAACAAAGCTTATCTGATCCTTATATATTTGTGATAAATGATAGCCGCGGCATGGATATTTTGATGAATCGATGATGATTTCCTGGTCAATCTGGTTCGACAAGGTATCAAAAAATGCTTGCAGATATTCATGATAATCGATCCGTGATTTACTCGATTTTGAACCGAATAAAATCCTAAAGACTCCAAGATGATATTCATATTTATTGATCAAATCGTTCAGTCCGGCAAAATCAAACTTCTTGAATTTTTGAAACAGTTTGGTTTTGAAATTATCCCAAAAAATGAATTTCGGACTTTCCTTCTCAAGAAGTGGAGGAATGCCATTTCGGGTTGGAAAACGGTTCAATTCACCAGCGCTGAATGTTTGAGGATTATTGCCCAAGACAATATCGAGCAAGGTAGTCCCGCTTCTGCCAGCCCCAATTATATAGATGATTTTCTTACTCATGCTCATGATTAATATGAAAATGACAAGTCATTAGCCATTTTCAACTTAAATATTGATAATCTTAATGGATATGTCGTCAATGGCAACGGTGGAAATGCCATTCGGAACGTTGGGAACGTCATTCGGAACGCTGGGAACGTCATTCGGAACGTTGGGAATGCCATTCCGAACGTTGGGAACGTCATTCGGAACGTTGGGAATGCCATTCCGAACGCTGGGAATGTCATTCGGAACGTTGTAAATGCCATTTGGAACGTGAATATTACAGATATATCGGGTATAATTTTCATGTTTTTACTTGCGGCTTTTAATGATTTTTGCCGGAACGCCACCAGCAATGGAATATTCGGGAACATCTTTGGTAACTACCGCTCCGGCAGCGATAATGCTCCCTTTGCCGATTCTCACGCCAGGCATCACGGTCACATTTCTGCCCAACCAAACATCATCTTCAATGATGACTTTGTTGCCCTCTATTTTGCCCTGCATCACCATCGGAATGTCGGTTCTCGAACTTTTATGCATGTTGGCAATCAGTGAAACATGTGGCGCAATCATCACATAATCGCCGATAATGGCACCCTGAATAAAGACATGTTCATTGATTTGACACGACTTGCCGATGGAAACCCGACCAGGTCCGCTGATGTAAATGTGGTTTTCAAAACGCGTGTTTTCGCCTTTTTTCATTATTCCCAAAACATGCACCATATACCAAACCCGGATGGAATTGGCGATTTTCAAATACCGGTAATTTGGTAGATAAGTGATGAAAATATAGTAAAATGTATAGGCGATTTTTTTGAACATTTAATTAGCAGATAGATAGATGTTTAATAATTCTTGGCAAACTATATTTAAGGAAAACTGTTTATTTGATTGTAAGGCATTTTGAACCAGCCGATTGTATTCATTGTCATTCAGCAAAATTACTTTTTTCATTTGAATGACCAATTCTTCCGGTGTATTTTCTTTTAGAATAAAACCATTTTGATTGTCAATCACTTGATCTAAAAGGCCACCGGTAGGGGCAATGATGGCCGGCAATCCACAATACATTCCTTCAGTTACCACCAGCCCAAAAGCATCAGAGCGGGAAGTCAAAACAAGGAATTTGGCCTTGTTATAAAGGTCGAACAAACGATTGTGCTCGACATTTAAAAACAAGGAAATGTCATAATCACCCTGCAGTTTTTTTATGTCATCAAGATATTCTCCAGAACCAACAAAACAATATTTCAAGGACTTGTCATTCATCAATTTAATTGCCTCAATGAAAATATCAACACCCTTTATTCTATAAAAAGAGCCGATGAACAAGAAGTCATATTCCTTCTTGCAATCGCGGATGGGGTAGAATTTGTCCTCTTCAATTCCTGCACATAAAACCTTTGAATTTTTTGGATTGATGTATTGGTTGATGTATTTCAATTCCTGGTTTCCCACAGCGATTACCCAATCAATCTTCATAGCCATCGCTTTGAATATTTTAGCTCCTATTCCACTACCTATGAAGTTTATATAATCGGACCCATGAAAAGTAACGACAACTTTTGTTCTAACATGAACAATTTTATACACATAAGCCAGGAAAAAATGCGCAGAAAAAAAATGGACATGTATCACATCAAACTTCTTGAACAAATATGGAACAAACCTCAGATAAAACACAAGGTATTTTTTTATAGATCCAACAATACTTGTAAAGGTCCTTTGCATGAAAAACAGATCTATAGAAAGATCAGGGTTTTTGCTTAGATGCTCATATTGATTTTTTATGAATATGCCCGCATATGGTTTTTCCTTCGAGGGATACATATTGGATATGATAAGCAATTTAATCAATGGAACTTGTGAATTTATTAATACGCCAATCTCAAATTTAACTTGGACAATCTTTTAGGATTATAATTATGACTAAGAACGTATCGCTCCTTGCAAAGCTGCATGTTTAAAAATACTGCATAAATCATGCAAGGATAGGCATTTATCAGCAAAGGATGCACCACAAAATAGACCAATACAGTCAGAAAAATGATGTTGATGAAGTGCATCCGTTCAGGATGAGCCATTAATACCTTCATGCAAAATTTCCGATAAGAATTCAATAGCCAAAATATCAATATCACACCCACCAAGCCCATCTCACCTGCAATAGAAGCGAAATTGCTGTCGTAAGCCCCTCCTTGCATTGTATCAAATACACCCCTGCTTCCAATCTTTATATCATCATAAACCTTGCTTCCAGCAGATAATGACGTGCCGAAAGTAGCCATGCCGGTACCCACAGGAAAATGTAAATACATGATCTTAAAACCATTATATATCATGATGCCACGCAAATATTCTGATTCATCCTGCTTTACGGTTATGGCCTGCAAGTTTTTCTTAGTCCTATCCAATATTGATTGCCCCCATAAAACAAGTGCTATGGATGAAAATATAGACAATAATATTATCACCACAAATGCATAAACCTTATTCTTCTTGCCTAACAACAAATAGCCGTAAGAAAGTGGAACCACAATCAAAGGTGTCCTGCTTCCGAGGAAAACAATCGAAATTAAGGCAAAAGCCACCGTAGAGATTAAAATCTTTGTGTAACTCGGCATTCCATTATAAAAATTATAATAAACGAAAATCAACGACAATAAAATCCCTAGGTTATTAGGATGCATTTCAAACCCCATCATCCGCAATTTGTCATCACGAATCATGATGTCCTGATTGAAATAGTTGTTGAATTGCTCCTGCATGATGAAATTAATGACCACTCCAAATGTCGATAATCCGATGGAAAGATAAAACAACCTTCTGAAAAAGATGTAATCATCCTTATAAATCTCATAAATAACCACAAAAATCAAGAACCATTTCACATGTATGAAAGCGCATAAGGTCGTATTCAGCAAATTCGAATAATACTTGCTGAAAAGAGTGGTGAAGATAAAAATCGCAATCACCAAAAGAGGCCGGACTATCGGTTTGTCAAGCCTGAATTTCGTTATGAACTTATAACCCGCAATAAACAAAAAGGTCCCAACAAAAAGTTCATCAATATGCGTAAACATGTCGTTCCCCGTAAAAGCCTCAAACAACTTGTTATAAAGAAGCATCAACACCAAAATAGAAAACACCCAAAGCTTGATTTTCCTTAGCATCCCCTATAGTTCAATGTTCAGATTCATCCTCAGTTTCTCCAAGTCCTCCTTAAAATAATCCACCACCGATGCATCATAAACCACATCGTTCGATTCCTTCTTCACAGCCACCGTCTTTTTTGTGTTCAACGAACGCATCCAAGGCAAAAACCTTGTTAGCACCCATAGCTTGGCCGAACGAGGCAATAAAAACCTCAACGTTTTTATGATTACCGGATTATTCGTTATGAACAACCCCTGCAAAAAAGTCGACCGCACCTCACCCGCCTCATTATAATTTTTCGACGTATCAATCACCACATTCCTGTCCACCCCAAGAAAATCAAAAATCGAATCCAGCACCCCCTTCGAATCCCGCCTCAAGTCCGAATCCCTGATGATCAAAAAATTCCTCTGCGGAAAGTATTCGAACCAATGCGCCAGATGCTGATAATACAACCCATTATAAAAATACGTTATATCATAATTCGGGTTCGCCACCTTCAGCCGCCCCGGTTCCGCCCGAAAAGCCTCCATAAAAGAAACACCCCCATCCTCCCAATTATTCCGAATTGCATAGTTATACGCCGAAATCGCCCGCTTTATAGGGTCCCGAAGCATCACTATAAAACGCATATCCCCATTATACTCCTGCACACGCTTGGCACACTTCGGGTTCGGCAACATATGCACATACGAACTCGCAATCACACGCTGCCCCTTCCACTTCGGAAAAAACGAATGATAATACCGTTCCCCCTTATCGAAATAAACATCCTTAGCAAAATAATTCACCTCCTTCACCTCCGAAAAATAAACATCCGGATGCTGGTTCAAATAATAAAACAGCGAAGTCGTCCCAGCCTTTTGAGTCCCGATAATCAATAAATTAACCTTTTCTTTCACCCTTACAATCTTGCGGCGCAAATTTAGAAATAAATAATCACTCTACTAAGCGCCATTAATAATTCAACCACTCAAAAATTTATAATTCAGCCTTTATAATTTTTTGAAGCCTATGGCAAGTTCTCGTATCAAGGTGCGTCCCGCTATCCGCTGTAGCCGCTGCATCCCCAAACCCGACACCAAGCAGCGGGCTGCCGCTACTATCGGGGCTATGCTCTGACGGCAGGTAGCCTCGAAAGAACTTTCATCAAGAAACGCAGCT
>CAIWCG010000153.1 GCA_903911135.1 uncultured Bacteroidota bacterium | reverse complement strand
TCTGGATTTTCAATATCCGGTTCTGGATTTTCAATATCCGGCTCTGGATTTTCAATATCCGGTTCTGGATTTTCAATATCCGGTTCTGGATTTTCAATATCCGATTCTGGATTTTTAAAATACAGCGGGCTTGTCAGGTATTAAAATAGTCTTTAACCCTAGTTAAATGCCTCAACTTTACCAAAGGTAAAGTTTGCTTAGCTACCTAGGGAAAGTCATTTCGAAGCAACCTGCCATCAAAGCATAGCCCCGATAGAAGCGGCAGCCCGCTGCTTGGTGTCGGTAATGGGAAGGCAGCGGCTACAGCGGATAGCGGGACGCACCATGATACGAGAAGCTGCCATAGGCTTCAAAAGATTATTGATGTGGAGGCAGATGCCGGAAGGGGTAGCAGGTTAATGGGTGTCTTTAAACCAAAGCTCTATGGTGCCAGAAATGCCGTTGGTGGGAATGATATTGATGGAATTGATGGAACTCAAATCTCCTTTCATGGTGCCTCTAAGGCCTACAATGTCATTGATGCTGCTTCCTATATTGGAGGAAAATGTTTTAAGGTATGCGGGAGAATATGGTTTGCTTGAAATGAAAACATCGCCAACCACGACATCGCCATAGGGTGCGCCAGTATTTTCTATTACGGGAAATCCGGTAATTCCTGAATATAAAAGGGTATTGCCACTAATACCGATTGCATCATAGGTGGGGTTTGCAAAATTATTGACTCGTACATATAGTTTAAGTATATCAGTAACTGCAGCTCCATTGTTGTAGATATTAAAGACTAATTTCCAATTGTCATGATATGGTAATGCTGTAAAATTTTGTTGTGTGTTCGATGCATTGTAGGTTACCTTGTTGTAATAGGTCCATTCTCCGGCAGTTCCAGTAGGACCTGTTGGGCCAGTGGCACCGTTCAATCCTGCAGGGCCAGTAGCACCAGTAGGACCTGAAGCACCAGCTGCTCCAGCAGGGCCTGTAGGACCAGTGGGACCTACATCGCCAGCAATGCTGATGTTCCATGTAGTAAATGTACCTGAACCAACAACATGATCTATATTTACGTTTAAAGTAACTCCGTTATAACTGGTAACAGTTCCTTCCATATAACTATTAGGGCTATTATAAAATCTAACCCTTAAGCCAACAGAAAAACAAAGCGCAGGAGCTGACAAAATAAATGTATGAGGCCCTGTTGACATTGTTACAGATGATGTAGATGTGGCAGTATAACCACATTGTTGAGGAGAACTGACAGCATAGAAAGCATAGGGCACAGTAAGCAATTGGGCTGTGCCAAGACTGGTCCAGCTATTGGCGCAAGACAAATCCATTTCTACACCAAGGTATTGATTACCTAGGTTCCATGGTATGGTGGTAAAGTTACCGCTTACCAAGGTTCCCATACCTACCTTTAGGGTAAACAATCCGAATGCATTGGTGGTGACACTTTGCGTTTCGCTATAGAGCACCGGCCCAGAAGCACTGCCGCTATCAATGCTGATGCGGAGGCAAATGTTTGAATTGATGATCGGGCTTCCTGCAGAATTTCTTGCAATGGCCTGATAGTTCACACCTTGAGGAACTTGTGCGAATACACTGATGATTAGCAGTAATAGAGCTGCGAGAAATGTAACTGACTTTTTCATGTTTATTCTTTTATTTAGAGTTTTATTTATTATTTCAAGCTACAAAAGTAGTAATTTCATTCTAAACAAAGCAAATTTTAATAAGGAGTCATAGATGAATATGCAAAAGACTTCTCAATTTGTTATGTTTTTCTGTATGAGAGGTTGGTTAAATATTGTGAATTTAATATGCTGGCATCAATGTTTCCCCCACAATTCGTAATTTTGCCATATGAATAATAACACCACACCCGAACCGAAACCTGTAATTGTCTATATTGAAAACACACCGAATCCGGCGTCCATGAAGTTTGTCTTGAACGGATACTTGATGGAAAACGGGGAGGTGGAATACCATTCGAAGGAGATGGCTGTCAATTGTCCGCTTGCATCGCAGCTGTTTGATTTTACTGGGGTGAAATCCATTTTCATCACCAACAATTTCGTGACCGTTACCAAAACGGAAGATTTGGATTGGTTCGAGATACAGAATATCCTTCGGGAGTTCATCAAGGGATACATCATCTCTGGTGAACCTGTTTTCATCGGCAATCCCATCAACGAGGTGGAGAAATCGGAAGAGGCAAGGCAGATGGCAATGAATGACCCCGAAACGGTGAACAAGATTCTTGAAATGTTGGATGAATATATCCGCCCTGCGGTGGAAGGCGATGGTGGTGCCATCAACCTGAAGTCGTTTGAGAATGGAATAGTTACGGTACAGCTAAAGGGTTCATGCAGCGGTTGTCCATCATCTACCCTGACCTTGAAAGCCGGTATAGAGAACCTTTTGAAACGGATGGTTCCTGGTGTAACCGAAGTGGTTGCAGAATCTATTTAATCAGAGAGTTTATCTCCAGGAATACTTTCCAGCATCGGTTACATCGCAGTTGATGCCTTTCTTCTTCATTTCGCCACACATCTGATATGCGGAAGCCGAGGAAAGTTCCTTGCCACCAATGACCATAAGGTATCCATGAGGCATCTTTTCGAAATGATCGGAAGAAATCATTTCACCTAAGATGCCTTTCTGTTTTAGTTCAGATATTAGATTTTGTGCATTATCCTTCACCTTGAACATGCCCATTGAAATCAGAAAAGTATGGCTTTCCTCTTCGTTGTGCCTAATTGATTTTGGCAAGGATTTGTTGTTGGCTGCAGTTGTGGTATTGTTGTCATCCTTTGCTGAACCGCTTTCAGAACCTTGATTATCACTTGGGCTGGCAAAAGAAAACTTCATCTCCTTGGCCTTTTGCGTATTTGAACCGCTGGTATTTGCTACGATGTCATTTGAACCATTTGCGGATGTACCAGCAGCGGTGGTTGAAGCGCCATCTGTTGTAGCATCGTCATTTTCTTCTGCATCTACATCCTTCTTTGATTTGTTCAGGTAGTCATCTATATTATCAACATAAACGGTATCGGTAGGCAAAATATTTACCTTCACGCTTCCATCTGCATTGGTAGTTTCTGCTGCTGATTTGTTTTTATAAAACTTGTAATAATAAGCATATCCAACACCGCATAAATTCATGAACAGAACTGCGGCAAAAATGTAGTACCACTTAAAGGATACGTCGGTACGAGGCCCCGACTTACCTACAGGTAAATCACTTTTAGTTTCTTCTTCAGACATGTATAATAATATAGATAAAGAGATGTGCGATATTTGCAGCGACAAAATTAGATATTTTTTATTATAATTCCAAAATTTCTTGCAAATTTTTTTAACCTTAGCATGTTAGTAGTTTAAATCCCGAACCTATCCGTTTTTCATTCGTAAATGGTATTATTGCATCCTGATGAAAGAAAAACCAACCATACATAAAACCAAATGGAGGAAAATCTCCTTTGTGATTCTGCTAATTTTAGCTGGATTATTACTTCCTAATAAGGTTTCTTTCAGTTATTATCGCGAATCTGGAAAGTCTGCCCTGACACCGAACAGCAAGCCCGAAGCGCTTAATTTCAATACTGATACCACCCAGTTTACCGTGGCCAATGAAATTTATGCCAAGGCTGGCCTGTTGTTCGACATGACTGAAAACAAGGTGGTGTGGGTGAAATCCTTGAATGGCAAATTCGAGATTGCTTCCCTGACCAAGATGATGACCGTATTGCTGGTAATCGAACAGATAAAGGACGGAAAATACGATTGGGATTCGTTGGTAAAGGTGCCCAAGGGTGCTCCTTTTGTGGGTGGGTCGAGCGTATATTTAAGAGAAGGCGAAATCTTTACGGTTCGAGATCTGGTCAAGTCGGCCTTGATAGCTTCGGGCAATGATGCCGCCTTTACGCTGGCTGAATATACCTCTGGCACCGAAAAATTTTTCGTCAACATGATGAACTGGAAAGCTGCTGTGCTGGGCATGGACAGCACCTTTTTCTCCAACTCTACTGGCATGCCGAATTATGGTCATGGCAAGGATAATTATTCTACTCCGCACGACCTGCTGATACTTGCCAACGAGCTGCTGAAGCACAAGGAAATTCTGCAATACACCTCCGAAAGCGAGGATTTCATCTATCATGGCAAGGAAAAAACCGTCTTCAAGAACCACAATTCTTTGGCGGTAAATTTCAAGGCTGATGTGGACGGCTTGAAAACCGGTTTCACCCGGGGAGCGGGTTTTTGTTTGGTTTGCACTGCCAATCGAGCCGATCATCGCCTCATCAGCATCATCCTTGGGGTGCCCAGTTCCTACACCCGTGATGTCATCGTGAAGGACATGCTGAACAATTATTACAGCTCTATAGGGCTTGGAAAACTTGGTGAGCCGCTAAACAAACCTGCGGAAATCAATAAGTAGCAGCTTGGTTTTTTCTTGAGGATACCTCAAAAATGGATGCTATTGCAGAGGCGGGTATGAATTAGCTTTTTTCATTACCTACAATTTTTTTAGGAGCCTATATACACTTCTCGTCCCAACTGCGTCCCGCTATCCGCTATAGCCGCTGCATCCCCAAATCCGAAACAAGGCAGCGGGCTGCCGCTACTATCGGGGCTATGCTTTGACGGCAGGTTGCTCGAAACAGCTTTTAGAAAGAGAATGTTCTATTCAAGGATGAAGAATTAATCAGTAGTTAAGTCGAATCGAATATTATATAAGGTGATTTTCTGATTTTTTTATGCCCTTCTCTTATTAGAGAATGGCATAATCCACG
>CAIWCG010000152.1 GCA_903911135.1 uncultured Bacteroidota bacterium | reverse complement strand
CGATTCATGGTTTCCTTTGAACCTGATTAGGGTGCACGCCACCACTGGTTTCACCGAAACAGTGAATGCCATGATGACGAAATATCTTGGCACCAAGACCTTCAAACCAGGCGAAAAAGTGAAGGTAACGGTGGTAGGAGCCAGCCTGAATATAGGCACCTCTTACGACCGCACACATGCAGCCACTCGTTTCATCACTTTTAATGATGGAGCACCTGTTACCATCGACCCATTCACCTCCACATGGGACTTGACACAACACAATTGGGTAGCTACCAACCTGGATGGAACCAACCCAAGCCACGTGGTGTTCGAGTTTGTGAAGGCGGTGTAATTACAACGGATTCTAGCAATCAAATTTTTAATAGTTCTACTCTTTCAGAAAGGGGAATCAGCAATGGTTCCTCTTTTTTTTTGATGCTGTCATTCAATGATAATTGCCCATCTTCGGGCCATCATCATCGAATCATCAACACACAAATGATGCAGATGATTTATATGTTTCGGTATCTTCCGAATACGCCCAAAGGCAGTTTCAGGCCGGTGCTGGATGGGAGAAACAGCTCGCCTATCTCTGCCGATTTGAGGTCGCGTTTGCAGATGTGTTCGGCGAAAAGGTTCTCTATTATCATCGAAGAAAAGCCGAGAGAATAGGTGTTCAGGATGATGAAATGTTGGTCTTCAAGCAGTTCGGCCACCGACCTCATCATGTCGTTCATCATGTCTTCCAGCTTCCAGCTTTCTCCATTGGGTCCATGTCCATAAGCAGGCGGGTCGAGAATGATGCCGTTATATTTCTTGCCTCTCTTGAGTTCGCGTTTCACGAATTTCATGGCATCCTCCACCACCCAGCGGATGTCTTGCAAGCCGCTCAACTCCATGTTTTCGTTAGCCCAAGAAACTACCTGCTTGATGCTGTCCAGATGGGTGATGTCGGCCCCAGCCACTTTGGCAGCCAAGGAGGCACCACCGGTGTAGGCAAAGAGATTCAAGACCTTGGGCTTGTCGGCTTTGAAGGCCTTGACGCTGTTGTAGATATAATCCCAGTTGCTGCTCTGTTCAGGGAAAATGCCCACATGCTTGAAGGAGGTCAGCCCCAATCTGAACTTGATGGTGGCGAGGTTTTTGTCGTCGGTGTTCAAGACATATTTTATCTGCCATTGGTCGGGCATGTCCTTCAGTTTTTTCCAAATGCCGGAGGAACTTGATTGCGGCATAAACTTGACATGGGCCTTGCGTTCCCACTCTTTCATGTCCCATTTCGGGCTCCAGATAGCTTGCGGTTCAGGCCTTATGGTGATGTAGTTGCCAAACCGTTCGAGTTTCATAAAGTCGCCACAGTCAAGCAGTTCGTAGTCTTTGAAATTATTCGGTGAGAGAAATTGCATGGTGCAAAATAAGGAAAAGTTTTTTGATTACATCATCCCCTCATCGGCAAAACTGAAATAACCGCCATCGGTAATGATGATATGGTCGAGCACGGGAATCTCCAAAAACTTGCCTGCCTCCTTAATCTGTTTGGTAAGTTTAATGTCTGCCTCACTGGGTTTTATGTTTCCAGAAGGATGGTTATGGCAAAGTATCATGGATGAAGCCAACAGTTGTATAGCAATACGAAACAACATCTTCGGATCGACCACCGTGCCTGATACCCCACCACTGCTCACCTGCTTCTTCTCGATGATTTTGTTCGAGCGGTTCAGGAGCAATATCCAGAATTCCTCATGCGCATTATCGCCAAGTAGCGGTTGAAAGATATCGGCAATATCCTTGCTGCAGCCTATCTTCTCCTTCTTAACCGCTATCGATTCTCTCGACCTTCTTCCTAACTCCAATGCTGCAATGATGCCTATTGCCTTTGCTTCACCAATGCCTTTGAAGTTCTTGTTGGTAGAGAGATCCAACACTGAAACCTTTGCCAATTCGGTCAGGTTGTCTCCAACGCTTTTGAGGATTTTCTTCGCCACATCGACAGCCGTTTCTTCCGTATTTCCGGAACCTATAATGATGGCAATAAGCTCTGCATCACTCAATGCCGACTTGCCTTTCTTCAATAGCTTCTCTCTCGGACGGTCATCCTCCGCCCATGACTTGATGGTTACATTCTCCATGGAAATTATATTAGGTTAAGGGCGAAGATAGTTAATCTTGCAGTGGAGAGCAAACAGGGTTATAGATTATTCCCCATAAAACCAAAGTTTATCGGTTCGATAAACGGTTCCTTTGAACAAGGCTACAACAGTCTTATCTTCCTTCGTAACCGTAATATTGTATATGCCTATTTTATTTGTCAACGATGCCTCTTCGGCGGTAGCAGTAAGGATATCACCTTCCATTACTTGACCTATGTATGACATGGAAGCCTCGATGGAAACACTTTTCTTTCCATGCGAGTTGGACGCAAAAGCCAAGGCACTATCGGCTAAAGAGAAAGTGATTCCACCATGCAATATTCCGAACCCATTAAGCATTTCCTTCCTAATTACGATGCGAAGCACACTTCTGCCAGGCAAAACTTCCATGCGTTCAATACCCAACCATTGGCTAAACCAATCGTTCTCGAACATGGTATCTACCACTTTCCTAGCTGTTTCTTCTGGATTCATCGTTTCAATAAAAAGTCTTTCCTTCATGAACCATTCTTTTCAGCAAAACACTTGGGCGATAACGGTCTTCGCCATATTCTGAATGAAGGCATTCCAAGGCATTCAATACATAATTAATTCCCAATTCATCTGCCCATTTCAACAGTCCTTTGGGATAATTCACGCCTTTAGTCATAGCCAAATCTATATCTTCACGTGTAGCAATCTTTAGGTAAAGGGCATCCGCAGCTTCATTGATGAGCATCGCAATGATTCGATTAAATATCACACAAGACAACTTTGAGTCCTTAATAGGTTCTGGCATCTTTGCAGCTGGAGAATAATCATAATAACCCTTCCCGCTTTTCCTTCCGAAATGCTTTGCCTCGTACAATCTTTTTTGGGTAAATGATGGTTTGTATCTTGGGTCATAAAAGAACTGTTCGAAAACGGTTTCAGTTACTTTATAATTGATGTCATTGCCAATGAAATCCATCAATTCGAATGGTCCCATCCTGAATTTGCCAACTTCTTTCATTGCCCAATCTATCGTTGCCAAATCAGCAATACTCTCTTCGTAAATGCGAATTGCCTCGCCGTAATATGGACGTGCAATTCTATTCACGATAAATCCTGGAGTATCCTTAGCCAACACCGTTTTCTTGCCCCACGAATCAATGATGGCTATCGTTTCTTTTGTTATTTTATCATCAGTGGTTAATGAAGGAATTATTTCTACCAAGGGCATGACATTCGCAGGGTTGAAGAAATGGATACCAATTACCCGGCCGGGATTTTCACAGGCAGATGCAATGGAAACAATTGACAAGGAGGAAGTATTGGTTGCAAGGATGCAACTATCTGAAACTATACTTTCCAAATTGACAAAAAGATTTTGTTTGATGTTTAGATTCTCAATGATTGCTTCAATAACAAGCTCACAAGAGCCTAAGGCATTTATAGTATCCGCAAACGTTAGGTTGCTTTTTATTTCTTGAGCCTTCTCTGAAGTCAATGTTCCTTTTTCTATTTGCTTGACAATGATCTTATCTGTGCTTTCCTTTGCCTTTGCCAATGCTTTTGCATCGGCATCAAAAACAATGGTCTTATGTCCAGCAATAGCAGCCACCAAGCCTATTCCGGAACCCATGGTGCCAGCTCCAATTACTCCTACCGTATCCAAATTTTTCATGCTTTATTCGCCTTTAAAGACAGGTTTCCGCTTCTCTAAAAATGCAGCTATACCTTCCTTGTTATCATAAGTGTCAAACGCTTCCGCCTGGGCATCACGTTCCAAATCCAATTGGTCATCCAATTCATTGAACATTGAAAGATTCAAAAGTCTTTTGGTCAATCCAAGCCCTTTTGTAGGTTGGGTTGCAAGATAAACAGCAACGGCAAATGCCTCTTCTTGAAGTTTGTCGTCATCCATGATTTTATAAATCATTCCGAATGCCAAAGCCTGCTCCGCAGAAACCTTATCACCCAACAACATCATGGCAGATGCTCTTTGAAACCCTGCCAAACGTGGCAAGAAAAAGGTTCCGCCACTATCAGGAATCAATCCAATCTTACAGAATGACTGAATGAAATTGGCCGATTTGCCGGCATATACAATATCACAAGACAAGGCAAGATTGGCCCCTGCCCCTGCTGCAACGCCATTCACTGCGCAAACAACCGGCTTTTCAATATTTCTAATCTTTCGGATGATGGGGTTGTAATGAAACTCAACGATGTTTTCAATCTTGGGCGCATCCTCGGCAATGGCTTCAGCAAGATCCTGACCGGCACAAAATCCGCGACCTTCCCCAGTCAAATATACTGCTCGTATCGCTTGGTCGCTGTTGCATTGGTCCAATGCTTCCTGCACTTCCATAGCCATCCCCTTGTTAAAACTGTTCAATACATCAGGGCGATTAAGGGTAATTTTTCCTACCCCATCAATAACTTCAAATTTTATGAATTGTGTTTCCATATATTAAAATACCATTTCTTATTTTCCATATTTGCAGGGCAAAAATACTTTAAATGTGATTACTAAAAAAATATTTCCGGAATTTTTTAGTTTTACATCGTGATTCGCGGTTCCATAGACGGGTAAAATTTAGATGAAAAGATTAGAAATGAAAAATAAAACACTTTGGTTGTTGCTGATTTTAGCAGGGCTCATCATTAATTCCTGTTCCAAGAAATCAAACCCTGTGCCCTATTCTTCCATCGATTTTACCATCTATCTCAACGACCCGTCCTATACCAAATTGAATGTGGTGGGCAACTGGGTTTATGTTACCGGAGGAATAAACGGCATCATCATTTATCGTGCATCAGGTGCCGAATTTACGGTGTTGGACCGCACCTGCACCTATGATCCAAACAATCCGAAATCGTATGTAAAAATCAATACGACCAACATCATTGCGGTCGATTCCATATGCGGTTCCCAATTCAGCATCATCAATGGTGCCGTCAACAAGGCCCCGGCCACGCTTCCCCTGAAAACATACAGCTATACCTACGACCCTACCGGAAATTCATTGCATGTTTACAATTGATGAAGCGCCTCTTTTTTCTTTAGGATTCCAATTCTGATATGGCACGGTCGTTATTCAATTTCATTTTCAAGCTCCTAGGTTGGAAATTCATCGGAACCTTTCCGTATGAAACCAAAAAAGCCGTATGCATAGTGGCGCCACACACCAGCAATTGGGATTTCCTGGTAGGCATCATAGCCCGAGGAGCCATGGGCGTTTCGGCAAAATACCTGATCAAGAAAGAGCATTTCGATTCCCCATTGGGTTTCTTTTTCAAATGGTCGGGAGGCATACCGGTGGATAGAAAAGACCACCATCACCTCACCGAACAGATCATCAACAGCAGCACCAAATCAGGCAACTTTTACATCGCCATAACGCCCGAAGGAACCCGAAAAAATGTGTTGAAATGGAAGTCGGGATTTTATAACATCGCCTTGAGTGCCAATATCCCCATCGTGCCCTTTTCGTTGGATTATAACAAGAAAACGGTTCTCATCGGAAAGCCCTTTCATCCTACAGGCGACTATCAGAAGGACAGGGCTTACTTCCGAGAATTCTTCAAGGATGCCGTGGCCAAGAACCCCGAAAACTGGTGTGCCGACTTCGAATAGAATAATTCATTTGATAACCCCAATGCCTCTATGAGTGCACCGAAACGGATGCAATTATAGAGGCAATGATGAATTACTCAATCACCATCTTGCCCATGCCGAGGACGGTTTTGCTGTCATCCATCAGCTTATAGAAATACATGCCACTGGGCAGGTTGTTTCTGTGGATGATGACTTCCTTATCCTTGCCTACAAAGATATTTTGTACCTCTTGACCAAGTAGATTATAAACCGATAAGGACTTAATGTTTTCATTTTTGATGCCTTGAAAGGTAAGCGTGGCTTGGGTGGTGAAGGGATTGGGGGAGATGATTATTTCCTTTCTATTTTGAATTAACTCATTAATGCCAACTGTCGAATCGCAATAAGAAACTATGCCTGAATTATAAGAAAAGCCAGAACTATCACTGTAGCAGCGAAGACCATTATCAAGTGGTTGATCTAACAAACAATCCAACTTTGGAAACATCACAAGGCTATATCCCATCCTTTTCGTAAGCATTTCTGAGTAACGTATATAGGTATTATTTAATTCGGTAACATAAAATACAGATAGCGTATGTCCCGAATAAATTCTTTGTCCAATACTATCGACATGCATATAGCTCGAATCAGTATTGCTGCAATCAACAGTATCAAATGGAACTTTCCATTTGTCACCAGACAGGGCAGAAAAAACAGCCATTACCACAAAGTGACCATTGTATAAATAATATAGCGTATCGTTGCTGATATAAGTATGGTCTCGATGTTGAGAAGTATAAAAGGTATAATTCATATATTCGAAATAATGAAAAGTTGAAAGTAAGTTATCACATAGAATACCTCCGATTAAAGTATCATTTGTCTTTTCGATTTTATGATATCCCATTTCAGTTAATCCTTCATAAGAATAATACCAAGTAGCTCCTGGCTGTGCCCAAGGTTGCGCATTGGCACCAAAACCAATCATCACAAGAAATAATACCAATAGAAGTCTTCGTGTTTTCATGTTGTTTGATATTTAATTAAGGAACAAAATTAGGGAATCTTTTTATCATCCAAAAAACTTAGACCTTTATTTATAGCGTCCTAAATGCCATTTGGAACTTTGGGAATTCCGTGTGGCACGTCAGAAATGGCATGTGGCACGTCAGGAATGGCATGTGGCACGTCAGGAATGCCGTGTGGCACGTTAGGAATGGCATGTGGCACGTCCGGAATGCCGTGTGGCACGTCAGGAATGGCATGTGGCACGTCCGGAATGCCGTGTGGCACGTCCGGAATGCCGTGTGGCACGTCAGGAATGCCATGTGGCACGTCAGGAATGGCATTCCGGACGCCTCAACAAATAATAATGACGCTGATTATGAGCGCTATTGGCATTTATTTAGTATTTATAGCACCAAAGAACTATTTTTAATTGTAATGGTATGGCTTAACAAATAAATATATAAAAATGCGAAAAAATTCCTTGTGGCATGAATCATGCAGTGGTTTTTTTTCATATCATTCAATGATAATTGCCCACCTTCGGGCCATCATCATCGAATCATGGCCATGCTGATGATTGCTTTACTTCTTGGCTTGGGGCTTTTCGTAAATCTTGAACTTGCCAAGACCGGTGCGGGCAAGGAAATGAATGAACGAAGTCTTGAGCACGCCCATGCCATAAATGCTGCTCGAACGGAAGTTGATGGACGAGGCCTCATCGAAATATTTTGTGGGGCAGGTAACCTCGGCTATCTCGAAACCGGCCATGAATACCTGCGACAGGAATTGGTTGTCGAACACGAAATTGTCGGAGTTGGCATGGTAGTTTATCCCCAGCAGAACTTCCTTGGAGAAAGCACGGTAGCCGGTATGGTATTCCGAAAGTTTCTGGCCTATAAGCAGGTTCTGCGACAAGGTGAGCATGCGGTTGAAAACGTATTTGTAGTAAGGCATTCCACCCTTCAGCGCACCCTTGCCAAGTATCCTCGACCCCAACACTACGGGGTATAGGTCGTTGGCGATGATGCTGGCCATGGCGGGAATGAGTTTCGGGGTATATTGATAATCGGGATGGAGCATGATGATGATGTCGGCACCCAATTCCAAAGCCTTGTCGTAGCACGTCTTTTGGTTGCCTCCATAGCCCTTGTTCTTTTCGTGGCGGATGACATGCTTGATGCCTATTTCACGACCTACCTCGCAGGTACGGTCACGACTGGCATCATCCACCAGCACCACATCGTCCACAATGTCGAAAGGTATTTCGGCATACGTCTGACGCAAGGTAAGCTCCGCATTATAGGCAGGCAACACAATGATTAATTTCTTTCCGTTTATCATACTGGTTCTTTGTTTTAATATAAAATTTATTGTTTGTGATTCAATGATGGATCTAGCTTGAAGGCCTTGTCGAGGTATATTCTGCCAGAGTCGGGCTTGCCCAAAACATTATAGGTAACACCCAGATTCAAATAAAATTTGGCATAGCTCGGGTTCAGCTGAATGGCCTTGTGCATGATGGCTAATGCGTCGTCGAATTTCTTTTGCACCCCATAGCAGACGCCCATGTTTTCATACGCTTCCCAATTCTTGGGGTCTATTTCTATGGCCTTTTTCAGATATACCAACGACGAATCGAAATCATTCTTCTGCTTGCCATAAATCATCCCTATCAATTGATAAGCGGCACTGTAATCAGGCTTTATGGCTATGGCCTTCTTTAAATCCACAATGGCAGGATCGGCAATGTTTGCCTTCACATAACCCTGTGCGGCATTGTAATAAAACTCTGAATTGTCAGGATATTTGGCAGCCAGCTTTTCATAGAAAGCAGACTCTTTGGCAAAGTCCTTTTTTTCGTTGAACACCACCTTGATGTTGTTCAGGGCATTGGGATAATGCGGGTTTATTTCCAAACAATGTTCTAAGCATATCAAGGCAGAATCATAATTCTTGTCACCCAAAAGAAATGAATTTCCCAATATCAACCATGCTTCGGTATATTTTGGATTGATGGAAATGGCTTTGTAAAGATAGGGTTTTGCCATGTTCAAGGAATCAAGGCGCTGTTGTGTTTTCGGGGAATCCTTGGCTGCATCAACCAGTGTACCACCGCAGGCATTGTTTATTTTGGCACTGTTTGATGAAGTCAGAACATCGGTAAAGAAAAGAGTTGTATTGTTTTTCCAAGCCATGTTTCTGGCAATGGTCTTACCGGTAAAGCCTACAAATAACACCAAGATGATGGAAAGTGAAACTTTGTTGTTGATGACTGACCAATCGGGTAAAATGTCTTGATATTGCTTGTTTACGATAGGTTTTGTGTTGCCTTTGGTGGCAAGCATATTGATGAGATAAGCCACAACAAAACAGAATCCCAAAGAAGGGATGAACATGAAACGTTCGGACATGGTGGTTCCAATTGGGAAAAGGAAATTCGACACCAAAGTGAACATGATGAAGAAAAAGAAAATGGAATAGGAAACAATGGTTTTCTTTGGCAATTGAATGATGGCGATGATAAACAAGCCTGCAACAAGTATGCCTGATATGATGACACCGATATTGGAAAAATCCTTTAATGGTATTTGGTTGAAATAATAATCGCTTGTTAATGGATGAGGAAATATCAACAGTTTAAAATAAATAAGGATGGTATAGAAAACAGTTGCATATTGTTGCATTTTAGTAGCCCCAACAAAAGGATTGTTCATTATTTCGTTGATGCTGGCATCAATTCCACTAGGTGTGAATTTCGAACGCATGAATAGGAATATTGCTGTCACTATAATTGTTGGGATCATCACCATTCCATAATCCTTAAGGGTTGCCTTGCGGAAATAAAACAGCGTCATAGGTATGATTACGATGAAAAGTATTGAATTTTCCTTTGAGAGCAAACCAAGAAAAAATAATACTGTTCCTATGATGATGTCCTTTACTTTTCTACCTTCATCAATGAATCGAATAAAGTATAGCGTGGAAAACACAGAAAACAACAGTGAGAATATTTCATCCCTACCCTTGATGTTCGTTACAGCTTCGGTGTGCAAGGGGTGTGCGATATAAATCAATGTGGTAAGCAGCGGAATTGCAGAGTGCTCCAAAAGCTTGAGGTGAGTTGCTCCCAATATTTTCCTTATCAGGGTATAAATTCCAATGCCGCATAAAGCGAAAAACAGGATATTAAGAAAGTGGCTGAAATGTGGGCTCTGTCCGAGAAATTGATATTCTATAGCAAATGTAACCAATGATAATGGTCGATATCGTCCGCCAGCAACATTATTTGTTTTGCCTTTAAAGAAGCCTACGAACAAGTCGGTAGTCATGATATCCTTTATTCCAGCAAAACCCTTTTGAGTATAATCATTGTTGGTAATTACGATCGCATCATCAACAGTATAATCGTTAAGAATAGAATTGCCATAAACTACAAAAGTGAAAATGATTATCAGCCAATATAGCCTATTGTTTAATATCCCATATGTACCAGTTTGCCTAATTGATTCAGGTTTTGTATGTCTTTGTTGAACAGGTTGTGGCTTTTTAATTACTTGTTGCTTACTCATATTTCTTTGTTTTGTTAATGGAATCCCTTAAAATTCAAGTTTGCAAAGATTGAATTTCTCTTGGAATTATGCAATATGTAGTCTGAAAAATATACAATGTTGATTATCCCAATCTCCTAAAATTATCTAATTAATGAAATGTAACCATGCGTTGCATAAGGTTGTTGGTTATAGTCAATTGATGTGAAAATATAAAAATAGGTTCCATCAGGAGCATCGGCTCCAGTATTGTTTATTTTACCATTCCAAAGAGTTTTGGTGTCGCTGCTTTCAAATACTTTTAAGCCCCAACGATCGAAAATCTCCAGATGATAGTTTGTATATCCGTCTGCGATGAAATAAAATAAATCATTCTTGGTATCGCCATTTGGAGTGAAAACATTGGTAACTGTAAGATTGCAACTATCCACCTCGATATTAATCCGCATCGAATCGGGAGCGGTATTGCATTTATTTAGATAATAGGTGATTAATGTAACTGTATAATTGCCGGCATTATAATAATGGATAGGATAATGAGTGGAGAACAAGGAATCCATAGTTCCATCGCCAAAATTCCAATAATAGAAATTATAGTCCTTGCTGCTATCAATAAGACTGACAATAACTGGAGAGCAGCCCTTTACAGGATTGGCGGTAAAAATACTTCTTGGATGAATAGGTGTATCAACTGAAATCGTTATTGTCAAAGATGAATCTGCAAGTATGCCACATGGGCTATGAGTGTCATTATAAACATATAGTATAACCTTGAAGGTACCCGAATCTGTATAAATATGACTTGGATTCAATGAGGTACTAGTACTGCCATCTCCAAAGTTCCAGAGGTAGGTAACGCCATTATTACTTTGATTGGTGAAATTAACGGTTAAAGGGGCACATCCCGAATTTGTACTGGCTGTGAAAACGCTGTAGATATTTATATTGATGACCGTAATGGTATCTTGGTTGATCAAAGTATCATTGCAACCACCAGTTCCATAAGCGATTAAAGTAACGTAATAAACACCAGGGGTTGAATAATTATGTGTAGGAAATTGAGAAGAGCTGGTATTTCCATCACCGAAATTCCACAACCAGCTATTTGAAAACTGGCTGGAGTTATTAAACAATACGGAGATATTACCGCAACCGACCAAATTGGTATCTGGGAATGCAGCAATAGCAGATCGGTTAATGGTTATCTGGTTGGCATGAATGGAAGAATCGACTGCAACGCCACAGGCTGTGGTATCATAAGAATATAATTTGACTGTATAAGTTCCAGATGTGGTATAAGTGTGTGTTGGATTTATTTGTGTACTTGTATTGCCATCGCCGAAATTCCAAAGATAATTGATGGCATTGGTGCTGCCATTGTTAAAAGTTACGGTCAGACTGTCACATGCTTGCATGTTATTTATTGGCGTAAAGGAACTTGTGGTTACTGGTGCACTCATGACCGTAACTGAATTATAATACATGGTATCGTTGCAACCACCAGCACCATAAGCGATTTGATAGACCGTATAGGTTCCTTGATTGTTATAGGTATGTGTCGGATTTAGAGTGGTGCTGGTACTTAAATCTCCAAAATTCCAACGAATGGAATCTGCATGTGTAGAAAGATTGGTAAAAGCCACATTCAACGGAGTACAGCCAGTTGTAGGAGTTAAGGTGAAGGAATCAACTGCCCAAGCGTTTACAACAATGCTTATTGGAGCCGAGGTATCGGTAACAACACCACAGATGGATGTATTATAACTTATCAGTCGAACAGAATAGGTTCCGGGTGTATTATAGGTATGTGTCGGGCTGGTAGAATTGCTTGTTGACAAGTCTCCAAAGTTCCAAAAATAAGAGGTTCCGTTGGTACTTGAATTGTTAAAGGTTACTGTTACTGGTGCACATCCAGATAAAGGACTCGCTGTAAAAGCGCTATGAGTAGTTTGTGAGGCATTGACATGAATGTAAGACGTTTGGATAATGGTATCATTGCAACCACTGCCTCCATAAGCTATCAAGGTAACAGTGTAGGTTCCTGCTCCATTATATACATGGATTGGATTGGCGGCATTGCTGGTACTCAAGTCTCCAAAATTCCAATGAAGCGAATCATACAAGGTGCTGGTACTATTAAAATGAACCGTGAAAGGCGTACAACCATTCAAAGTGTCTGCGGTAAAGGCTGCGGTTGCAGAAGGGCTGACCGTTACCACATGGTTGCTGGTAGCATTCTGGATTCCACAAACGGTAGAATCATAAGAAATAAGCACTACCACAAAAGTTCCTGTGGAGTTGAAGGTATGATTAGGGCTGGTGGCCGTACTGGTAAAGGTATCACCAAAATCCCAATAATAGGAAGTGGAACTGGTGCTGGTATTGTTGAAATGCACATTTAAAGGAACACAGCCACTGATTGGAGTTTCTGTGAAAGAACTGGTAGGCAATGGGTTGCTTAGCACTACAATATATGCTGTCATGGAAATACTGCTTACACATCCATTGGGACCATAGGCTACCAAAATAACCGTATAAGTTCCTGGTCCATAGCTATGCACCGGATTGGTCAACAAGCTTTGGTTACCATCGCCAAAATACCAATGCAGGGAATCGAAATTGGTTGTCAGGTTGGTAAAGGATACCGTCAACAAATTACATCCTATGGTAGTATCAGCCACAAAATTGGCAATAGGTCCAGGCAAAACGGTGATGGTAACGGTTGCGGTAGCACTGCAATTGCCAATGGAAACCGTTACCGTGTAGGTAGTGGTTGCTGTAGGGGTACAAGTAGGAGTGGCTATGTTTGGATTATTAAGAAAGGTGCTCGGAGACCAATGATAACTCGTTCCTCCAGATCCATTCAAATTGATGGGATGCCCCGCACAAACGGTTGCATTATTTCCTGCATTGGCCACAGGTGGTGGCGAGAAGGTGACATTGACCGTATCCCGTGCCGAGCCACAACTGTTGGTAACCGATACCCAATAAGCTCCGGTAGTGGTTACATTGATGGAAGAGGTTGTAGCGCCGGTGCTCCATAAATAGCTTGTCACATTGGAATTGTTGGCATTCAGCAAAAAACTTTGGCCGTTGCACAAGGTAGTATCATGGCCGAGGTTTACGGTAGGGTTAGAACCGCTGATGTTGCAAAGATTGGTATTGATCAGATGCGTAAGGATGTTCATCATGAAGGTATCGTTGGTAGAAGTCCTGATCCAGTCCTGATCGGAAGTGGTGCTCAACGAGCCGACGGCAGCGGTGCCCGAACAATATTGGAAACCGAAATGCTGCCCCTGATATTCGAGCATGTTCATGATGTTGCATCCGCCCGTACCAAAACATCCATACCAAAAATAACTCAATGGTGCCACCGAAATGTTGTTGGTGGCAAAGGTGCCCAGTTCCACCATAGGAACGAGCGTACCGGCAGTGGTGCCACCCCAGGCGAAAGTCCCGCCCAAGTTGGTGATGATGCTTTGAAACGCCTGATTGGTGGTAAACAAGGTATAATCGTATTCCGTTTGCAGATACACAGGCTTGCCGGTTTGCAAAAACTGCTGAATGGTGGCCACGCGGCTACCTGGCAGGGCAATCGTTCCCGACGAAATTATCAGCAAGTTGGTGGTGGCGAAAAAAGTGTTGTTGTCCAAGGTAGATTGAGGGCTTATGGTAGGCGTAAAACCCATATTCACACACACATTGAACCACACCGTATCCATGGCCGCACCGCCAGATTGGCTTTCTATGATGGTGACATTATACCCAAAAGAGGAGGCGTAAAACGTCATGGAAAAGGCTATAAGCAAGAGGATTTTCTTCATCTGTTTCTTTATTAATGAAAAGCAAAATTATCAATAATAATTGGGATTTGAAAAAAATGGGCAATTTTGGCTGAAAGATAAGAGTTTTTTTGAAGCCTATGTGTAGTTCTCGTATCATGACCAGTCCCGCTATCCGCTGTAGCCGCTGCATCCCCATATCCGACACCAAGCAGCGGGCTGCCGCTACTATCGGGGCTAGGTTTTGACGGCAGGTAGCTTCGAAATGGCTTTCATCAAGTAACGTGGCTGCGGCGAAAAGGCT
>CAIWCG010000151.1 GCA_903911135.1 uncultured Bacteroidota bacterium | reverse complement strand
GTATTGGGGATGCAGCGGCTATAGCGGATAGCGGGACGCAGATGGGACGAGAAGCGAGCATAGGCTCCAAATTCAATTAAATTTAAGAAATCAATGCTGCCAATTCTTTTGCTTGAGCTTTTCTGGAATATTTGGCGATGTTGTGGGTGTTTAAAATCGAGTCATGATTTTGTTTCCAGGCAGTGAAAAGGGCTTCAAGATAATCACTCAAGTCAACCGATTGATTTCTGTTGAACATTTTCCCTGCATTGCAGTCATTCATGATTATCGACGCATCGCCATCTACAGGTCCAATTCCTATGATGGGATTTCTGGTATTCAGGTATTCAAAAAGCTTTCCGGTAAGGATTCCCTTGTTGTTTTCTACTTCGGGAATAACCAATAAAAGGGCGGTGGAGGAAACCATATATTCAATAGCTTTCGAATGGGAAACCTGCGATATGAATTCACATTTATCCTTCAGTTTATAGGTTTCTACAGCATTCGAAACTTCTGGCGAAATGCTGCCGACAAAACGAAACTTGATCTTGTCTTCAGGATGATTTTCTATCAGCTTTTTTAATGATTCGAAGAAAACAGCAGGGTAATAAACATCAGAGATGGTTCCAACATATGTTATCAGAAATTCATCACTGTCAAGTCGGGCGATTCCATTAAAATCAACCTCATCAAAACCATTCGGAATGACATGTATTTTCTTATCTTTAATGTTCGATGATTTGCCAGCCAGCATTCGTTTTATTGCATCGCTGACCACCAATATTTCGTCGGCCAATTCTATTGTTTTCAACTCAAGGCGTTCATCCTTTCGTTTTGCCCATGCAGTATGCATCATGTCCTTGTAATAATAGATATCAGTCCATGGATCCCTTAGATCGGCAATCCATTTTATGTGTGGAAAATTCTTCTTGAGTTTAATGCCAATCAGTTGAGAACTATGGGGCGGACTTGAAATGAAAATAGTGTCAATCTTTTCATTTTCGATGATTTCACTAGCCTTGTCATATGCATATTTAACCCAACCGATACGAGCATCGGGAATGAAAAAATTACCCCTGATGAAGCGCAATATCTTTTGTGATGACTTCTCTTTATTTTGACCTGAAAAACCGCCATAGGGAATGTTTTTTTTAGAGGTAAGTTTCGATAGGATATTCAAAGCCTCAAAGGAATCGGTTTTATGAATTTTAATCTCTTTTGGAATATCATTTATAAGACTGGAATCTACGAGCGGATAACTTGCCTTATTTTCATCTACCGTGAGCACAATCGGTTCTATTCCGAACTGTGGCAAGTACTTAACGAACTTCAGCGCACGCTGGACACCTGCACCACCACTTGGCGGAAAATAATAGGTAATAATGAGAATTTTCTTCATCGAGCGCAAATGTAACAAGTGGATTGTACATTGGAACTAATGGGTCATTAAATCAGGTTATCTCTCAATCACCATTTTGACGAAGTTAACGTATTGGTCATTTGCAATTTTTAGCAGATATAAACCTTGAGGGTAATTGGAAGCATTGATTTCCATTTGGCTGTTGCCTTTTTCTAGGATAGTTTTGTAAATGATTCTTCCATCCGATGATAGTAGTTCAATGGTATTGCTATTTTCAAGTTCTAAAAGCTCAACATGGATTGAATTATTTGCAGGGTTAGGAAAAACATTGAAATTCTTGTTTCTAATTTCATTGATGTTGGTGGTAATGCAAGGAGCATTTGGTGAAACGGTAAGCCTACCGGATGAATTGAATCGGTCTTTGGCCGGAATCGAACCGGTATTGATGACAACAGGCATTCCAACAGTAGGTGGAAAAGGCACTTGCTGCCAAAAATCATTGAATGAAGTTCGATAATAAGAGGTATCAACAAGATTGGTTGTGTTGGTAGGTATTATGGTGCCATGCTGGTTGTTGCCATATTCAAAATGATTCGTTCCGGCTAGGATGAATTGACCGTACGGGAAGGTACTGTTGGTTATCTCATTGCCAACAAAGTTAAGACTGTCCGAATTTACAGATGCACCCGTGGTCATGGTAATTCCATAAAGTATGGAACGATTCCGATAGAAGGTGGTGTAAGGTCCTGTTGGTCCCCAGGTGGAGTCTATCTGTATGTTATTGGTAAGGTTTCCTTCCAATAAATTGGCAAAGGAATAATGTCCATGCAAACAAATGTCTGCTCCGGCATCATGGAAAGGAGCCTCCGATCGATAGCCATTGATGCAATAATTATAGCCGGCAACATTGCCATTTGCACCTTGTTTAAGGATTATGGAGTGGCGCAAATGGTTGAAAATGTTATTCTCCACCAGATTCTGACCGGAATGCTGGATTATCAATACGCCATAACCTCGAGTGCTGGTTCCATCATAGGCATAGGCATCATGAAAATAACAACCCGAAACAGTAATGTTCGAACTGGCATCGATGGATACATGAGCTCCGACACTGTTGCCACTTTCAACACCCTTTACCCAGCAATTCATGGCATTATAAAAACTCATGGCATAACCTGCGACTGGCAAACCGGTATCCACACGGGTGATATGCAAGTCTTCAATTCCTACAAACACCCTTGGCTTCCATTTCCTTATTTTGGGTGACAAGGAAACATTATAAGTTATCCTAAGAGGTCTGTCGATGGTTAGGTTATTTCCATTTATTGCAGTTATTTGAACAAACTGACCGACACAATCCAATGCCCAAGAGATGGGAACGGTATTCCAAGTGCCATTGGTTTCGCTTATTTCGGCATAATCGCCAACACTGAAGCCGGTGGTGCTATCTACCGAAATCAAGGTTGATTCTTTTGTATATCCTGCTATGATGTTTCTGAAAGTGCTGTTTTGGCTATTTTGAATATCGATATCATCGATGGCGGCGCTTCCAAGTTTAAAGATAAACCAGGTAGAATCGGAACAATCGCCACGGAGAATGACGCTGTCAGGGATGCTTAGGGTACTTTGGATAAGGAATTTTCCAACGGGGAACTTGATGATTCCGGCATGGCCACCAAGTGAGGCGATGGCGCTGTTTATGGCCGAAGCATCATTGGTAACGGAATCGCCATGAGCACCAAAAGTCATGACATTTACCGTATTGGTGATGATGGGAAGATTGGTGGGAGCACCTACGCCAGACCAATTTACCCGTTTGCTCACAGGGATGGTTTGAGCTAGGAGAATGCTAGAAAACAAGAGTGCCAGGATGGAAATGATGAACTTTTTCATGATGAATGCTTTTGATTATTAGCGTACAAAAATAGTAATTTAAATTGTCATGGAATACTGTTTTGAGTATTTTTTTAATGGAGAAACTTGTCGCGTTGCCCATCATCGGGCACCATGCATTCGTTTCTTTTGCCAAGAATATGGTGCCTGTTTTTGGCGATGGCCCTATACACTGCATCGCGAAGGAATCTTGGGAACACGATGCCGACATAGAGCCAATTGATGGGTGCGGGCAACTGCCTGAATATTCGCAGCACTGCGGTAGAATGGGTAAAGATTTTATCGCCTTCCAACAATATCAGGGTATCCATTTGGAGGTTTTGCAAGCCACAGTTATTCAAGATGTTTTTCCCAACCTCCGATTGCAGGGGAGCAAACAGGAAGCGGTTGTTTTTATCATGTTCGATGATAAAATTCACCACTCGGTTGCAATAATTGCACACCCCATCGAAAAGAATGATTGATTGTTCCATTGATGTTCCAAAACTAAGAAAAAGTTCGTTCATTATCGCAGGAATCCCATTTATAATTCATAATTCAACATTTATAATTTCTATTTGGAGCCTATATCCTCTTCTCGTATCATGGTGCGTCCCGCTATCCGCTGTAGCCGCTGCATCCCCATTTCCGACACGAAGCAGCGGGCTGCCGCTACTATCGGGGCTATGCTTTGATGGCAGGTGGCTCGAAGGAACTTTTCGCCGCAACCAAACACACACAAACAAATTTTTGATGGTTGTTTGAAAACATGATGAATGTCATTATTTTGATATATTTATAAATGTAATTTTCCCCCATCAATAATAAATCCTTTATCTTGAAAAATCTTTCTACATTAAATTGCTCAAAAATGCCTACCTCCAATTCCTTCTTTTCAAGGAATATGTTGCATGGTATCTTGATTTTGGGCTTGACTAAAAACTCCACCCTGTTTTCCTTTTTTTGTCTCCGAAAAGTTGTAAATGTCAGTTTTAAGCGTAAAACCTCAAAACTTTGCATTTTTTTTTCAATCAAACGTCAGACTTCTATAAGAAGTCTGAAGACTTCCATCACAAGTCTTCAATCTTCTATCACAAGTCTGAAGACTTCCATCACAAGTCTTCAATCTTCCATCGCATGTCTTCAGACTTCCATCACAAGTCTTCAATCTTCCATCACAAGTCTTCAGACTTCCATCATAAGTCTTCAGACTTCCATCACAAGTCTTCAATCTTCTATCACAAGTCTTCAGACTTCCATCACATGTCTGAAGACTTCTAGTAGATGTCTGAAGACTTCTTTCATAAGTCTGTCATCATTTTATCCGAAACCTTCAAAAAATCGCTCCCTATATATAACAGTATGAATCAGAAATTTGTCCTGAAAAAATAAGATTGAAATTAAATTCATTAAACAATAAATAATAATAACATCATGATTGTAATTAAAGCACTCTTTTTCGTTTTGGCAACAGTAGTTAACAAAGCCCTACTGCCATTATTTACCACAAAAGGCCTAAGCAGTACCCAACAGTACGCCAAGGCGAAAACCATCACTACCAACATCCAGACGAATTTGGTTACGTTCGGGGTGATGGTACCAACCACTGCCTCCTTGCTTACTGACATTGGTGCCGGACAAACCTTGGAATCCGAAATTAGTTCTTTAAGACTTCAAGTTTTGTTGAAAGAACAACAACGCGACGAGAATTTGAAAGCAATAACCAACACCTTGATTTATCAATATTGTCCATCTATAAAGAAAACTGCGAATGGAGTTAAAAGTATCATTGACATGTCTGGATTGTCAGTTAAAGGCTTTGGACCACCAAAAACTTTGGTGCGGTTCAACAACACTTTTCCTGAACCCTATAAAATAGACCAGAACATAGGTCTTAGAATCATCCAAAATCTGATGCCATCAGATGTTTTAGGCCGTGGCAAGCCTTATGGAGCAAAAAGTATCTTATGTTACCGCCAAATTGGAGGTGCTGCACCAGCCACTAATAACCATCCATTGGCAGTGGCATTGGTTCCGTTCAGTAAAATGAAGCTGACAGACACCAGTTTCACCAGTGCCGACATCGGTAAAACCGTTTATTATATCTACTGTTGGGTGGATAAAGACGGCAAACTGGGACCAGAAAGTGCAGTGTATCCTTATATAGTAACAGCATAGGGAATCATAAACTAAAGATTCTAAATAAATCCTCGGCAGAAATGTTGGGGATTTTTTTTGTGGGGGATTTGGAATGTTAAATTTTATTTAATAGCTTTGTGGCTTGAAAATGGAACATATTTTAAAAACCGGAGGTACAACTCAATTAAATTCCAAAAAATATGAAAACACAAAAACACCAAACCTTGCTCTCTTTCTGCTATTCGGCAGGTAGAGAGCGGATAAAAACGGTTATTGTTTTTTAATCTTGAAACATAACCGGAGATGCCGAAAACCGCATAGAGTAGGCAATAAAAAACTTATCAAAATGAAAAATTTAAAAAATATAATCGCAGCCCTTTGTATTGCCTGGCTTACAATAATAGGCAATAATACTTATGCTCAAACCCAAAACAGAAGTTGGGTAATTCCGACTTCTATTAATTCTTCATATTCGCTCTTAAATTTGCAATTAATTCATTTTAATCAAATATCCACAAATGTCTCAACTCTTTCCAATTCAAATGGCATTAATTTAAGTTGCAATAATTATAATATGCAAAGTTATAATTCAATTCAAGACGTTCAAGGTAATTTACTCTTTTTCGTCGTAGGTGGGGTTATTTATGATAAAGATGGGAATTATTTATTTGATATATACGATGACCTAAATTCCCCTTATACTTCAGCGGGTGCCGAAATAGTGATTGTCCCAGTACCTGGAAGTTGCTTACAGCAATATTATATAATCAATGTTATTGACGATAGGATAATTTGGGGTATACTTGATTTAAGCGGGGCTTCTCCGATTTATAATAATACTGCTTATAATATTAATGGATGTAATACTGACCCATCAAATCTTTTAATAGATATTCATGATCACGATCATGGGGAATATGACAATTATCGATTAGGACTACTAGCGGCAACAAAACCAATATCTACACCTAATTCGGATAGATTGTTATTTATTAGTGATGGAATAAATATTTGGGAAAGTACCATTGGGAATGCTATTAATGGGATTAGCTCTCCAACTTATATAGGAAACACAAATGGTGAAGAATCAATTTTAGTCAGCGAAATGGAAGTTTGGGAAGATCCATACTATTCCACTAATTCTAATTATAAATATCTTTTAGCAGTACCTTATGAAATTGGAAGCGCATCCTACTTAAATATTTATGAAGTATTAGAAGATGGGAGTTTTTATAATTCCACTGGGAATCCTATAACTATTGTTTTAAATGAATCTTGTACATCATGTAGAAATGGTGAATTAAAAGGAGTTGAATTTTCACCAAACGGGCAATACATTTATGTTACTCGTCTTACAAGCCCTTATATACAGTGCTTTAATACAAATGACGGTACAGTTAATTCTTCATTTGTTACTCCAATAAATCATGCGATAGATTTTAATAAATCATTTATTGAATTAGGATATGATGGGAAGTTATATTTTGCTGGGAACGATGGAACAACAGGTGATGGGAAATTAGCAACATTAGATAATCCTAATACTCCGGGTAGTCAAACATGGACGCATAATGCAATTCAATTCCCAAGTGGTATTTCAATTCCACAAATAACTTATAGTGATTACATAGGAGATGAGTATGTGTTTGTCCTTCCCGACCAAGTTGACCAGGAAGTTTATAATTCGGCACAAAATAATACTCCCTTTTGCTGTGCTTATGCAAACCCAAACAAATTTGATGTTGTTGGTAATTACGATGTTACCGCCGATGCAACTTGGAATCAAGCCCAAAATCCATGGGCTCATGCCGGTCCAATAAAAGTAAATGGAAGCATTACCATAAAACGTGGTGTTACTCTTACAATTAATAACATGGAATTTCAGTTTACACCGCGCTATAGTCCCATACACGAAGGTTCTAAAGTTATCATTGAACGCAGTTTCGATATAAATGGAAATTATAATAATGGAAATTTTATAGGTGGCAAGTTAATACTTGATAACACAAAGTTCACCTCTTATGATGATTGTGGGAAAGGGATGTGGGAAGGTGTTCAAGTTCAAGGTTGGACACTATCAGATCATTTTTGGAATCAAGGGAAACTTTATATGCAGAATTATGCCAATATTCAAAATGCATATCATGGGGCAGCAGCTTTAAAATGGACTGATCCAATTACTGAAAATATTGATAATGATGCTTGGAACTTTTATGGTGGGGTCATTCGCGGTACAACAAAATCTTACTTTCAAAACAATCAATATGATGTTTTAATATATAACTATCCGCATTTTCCAAGCAATTTTAGCTATTTTAAAAATTGTCAGTTTTTAACAACACAACAGTTAAACGATCCTTATGTTTCACCTACGGCCCACGTAAAATTAATGTCAACAAACATAGTTGATTTTGATAGTGATTTATTTATCAATTTGGATAATTCAGGTTATAGTGTTCAAAATGCAGGAACAGGAATATATTCCTTTGATGCAGGTTATACTGTTCATGGTTCCAGCCCAACATTTTCTCAATTTGTTAACTTGAATTATGGCATTAACTCAACAAATTCTACTCCTCATTCCATCTCCATTGATAAGACCGGATTTTATAACAATTACAATGGCATATATCATGCTGGCGTGGATTATGGATATATTACCAGCAACGACATTAAAATTTATTATCAAGGGTTTTCCAGCTATATGATGGTGTGGCCCCCTCCTTATGGTATTTATCTTGATTATTGTAAAGATTTCCATGTCGAAGCCAATGACTTATCCACTAATATAGCTGGCAATCCATCACCATCTCTCACAGCTTACGGTGAATCTTATGGAATCATTGTGAACCAGGAAAACCCACAAAGAACATGTGGACAAAGTGATGAAATTTATCATAACCATCTACATCAATTGATGATAGGATGCCAAGCACAAGGTAGAAATAGTGAAAACCCTTCCAATGCAATATCATATCCATGTAATATTAATCCCAATAATCCAACGTATTTTTATCCAAATGTTACTGGACTTGAATTTCTTTGTAATATTTTTACTGATGATAACTTATCAATTGGCGATATTGGAATAAATGATATTGCAGTAACTGATTTCAATTCCGGAACTTTTGGAGGTAATATTGGGTACGATCAAGGTGATGCGTCACATCCTGCTAGCAATAAATTCAGCCAGACTTATTGCGGGGGTACAAGCACCAATTATTGCCTGCCACCTTCTTTAACTCCATCGAATGAAAATGATTATGCTATTGATGTTACTGTCAGTACACAATACAATCCTTATGCTGTAATTGCATATGCAAATAGCTGCATAGATGATAACCACAATATACCATATTGTTTTACGCCGCTTACACCAAATATGAGTCCAACAAAAGGTGTTGGATTTCAAAGTTGCGGAGGTGTAGCCTTATATAATAACTGTGATTCTAAATTACCCGTTTTTCCAAGTTCCGCTACCATTGGCTGTGCTGGATGTCGTCTTCAGGCGGATGCTTTTATTGCTTCTATAGCTACTGAAATGGCTAAAACAACTCCTGACTATAGCCTGATTTCCTATTATGAAGGACAGAAAAATTATTATGTTGAAGAAGATATTCGTACATACCTTGCTCATGATACCTTATCTGGGATGATGGATAGCGTTATTGCAGATATAAACAATTATGCTCTTCCGAATGCAAATTATGAAGTAACGAAAGCCTATCTTGCTATTGGTGATACGGTAAAGGCTAAAAACATGATTAGTACTATTGAATCAATAGAGGGAAAATCAAGTTTTACAATGTTCATGCAGGCCCTTATTGCCTTGAATGGACTTCCTAACAAATATTTGGATTTGAAAAACGACTCTACCTTACTTTCAATCGTTCAAACTGTTGCAATAGATACAGCAAGTCCCGTCTTTAGAAGTGCTCAAGGTTTATTGGATTATGTTACAAATACAAAATATAAGGAATGGATTCAACCACCAACATTATCAGGTGGTTCACGATTAGAGAATAAAAAGAATAACTCAAAAACTTCAAGTTCATTTTTTAATCTGTATCCGAATCCAACAGAAAATAGTGTAACCATTTCATATTCGTTACCTAATAGTGAAACTTCCGCAACAATCAATATTTATAATTCCATCGGGGACGAAGTAAAAACTATTTTATTAACAGGACAAAACAACATTATGACTATTGATATTTCTAGTCTTGCAAATGGTATCTATAATTATCAGGTCAAAACTACGACCACCAAAATTACTAGAGACAAACTCATTATTATAAAATAGGAAAACAATAAGGCCATAGAAGGCTGCAAAGCCTTCTATGGTTTTTAATATCATTTTATTATGAAAAGAATAATTCTTCTAATATTGTTCACTGTTCACTGTTCACTGTTCACTATCCACTGTATTGGACAAGCCGTGATGTATCAAAGAACTATGTCTTACAGTTCATCAATTACGAATGGTGTATATGATGTCTTATATACAAACGATGGGGGGTATGCTTTATTAACCCGTGATGGAAATCTTAGTACTGGTGGTGTAGGTTTGATTAAATTAAACAACCTTGGGGATACATTATGGAAAAAAGTTTATTCTAATATTGGTGGAGAATATGGAGATGCAAAATTTTTACTATGCACTGATGGTGGATTCTTAATATATGGTTCTACTTACTTCGATTATGATGATGTTTTTTTATTAAGAACAAATTCCATAGGTGATACCTTATGGTCTAAATTATTTGTTGATTCTGGTTGGTCCGGTGCAAACTTTATGAATGAATGTAGTTCAGGTGGTTTTTTAATGTCAGGTTTTAAGGGATATACATGGAACGCAAATGATCAGCATGATGGTTTTTTAATTAGGATAAATTCAATAGGTGATACATTATGGACAAGAACTTATGGAAGTTTTAATCAGGAAGGTTTTGGAAATTTCATTGAAACATCTGATGGTGGTTATATGGTTTATGGTTCAACAAATTCGTTTGGTGCAGGCTTAGATGATATGTGGATTCTTAAAGTAGATAGCCTTGGTAATTTATTATGGAACAAAACTTATGGAACCAGTGGAAATGAAGGTGGAAAATTGGGAAAATCTTTAGATGGAAATTATATTATTGTAGGTGGTTCTTCATTTTCTAATGCAGGTACAAGTAATAATGTTATTATTCTAAAAATAGATGCAATGGGCTTCATATTATGGAGTAAAGCATATAGTACCCAGCTTTTTCAAGTTGATGTAAATTTTTCTGTTTGCGCTGATGGGGGGTATATTTTGGGTGGTTATTCAAGACCTCCAAATAGTAATAATGAGCCAATGATGTTAATCAAAATGGATTCTTTAGGTAATGTTAAATGGAGCAATACCTATACATATAATAATTGCAGTGGGAATTCTAAATCTGTAATTCAAACAAATGACGGGGGATTTTTTTCTGTGGGAGCTACAGCTACTGATTCAGTTTCAGGCATTAATGCAATTTATCTTGTTAAGACAGATTCTTTAGGCAATAGTGGTTGTAGCCAAAGTAGTTTTGCACTTACAGTTAATGCACAATCTTGGGTTGTTACCACTCCTGTTCCTACGATAGGTTATGATTCTTTTGGCATTCAGAGTTTGAATTATATAAACATAATAAATCCAGGTTTAAGCATCAATACAATTTGTTTTACCAATGGCATAGATGAATTACCAAAAGAGACAAGCGGAGTTCTTGTTTATCCGAATCCTGCCAGTAATAGCATTACTATTCATAGTCAATTAGGAATTACGAATTATGAATTACGAATAACAGATGTTTTCGGCAGAGTGGTCTATAAAGAAAACATAAAAGCCAATGACACACATATAGCTATTTCTAATTGGAGTTGCGGGGTTTATTTTTATAGCCTCACCCAAGGAGAGGGTGCAGCAGTAAGAGGCAAGTTCATCAAGCAATAAAAGCCAAGCGATTATAACAAAAGGCGGTACAGATAGTGCCGCCTTTTGTATTTCACTTATTGCGGGTGGTAGCTTTCAAGTTTGCTGTTTAGCTGTTTCGTAGCTTTGGGCGAGGGAGTGTAGTGGCGCCGAAGGCGGTTCTTTGCCGCCTTTTGGCCTATGTTGATGGCGGCAAAAACGGAGCGATAGCGACCCACGGAACACCCCGACCCCTTTCAGCAGCCTTCTCTTCCTTGGCTGCTGAAAGGGGGCGCCCCCAAAGGGAAATTAGGAATGGAAGGGTGGGGATGGTGGTTATTTCCGAAGTTTTGCGTTAATTTGAAGCCAAATAAATTATAAATATCATGAAGAAAAGATTGCTTATTTTGGTTTTGGTGTCGATGGTGAGCCTTACTGGCTTTGCTTATGACGAGGGGATGTGGCTTCCGCTGCTGCTGAAGAAATATAATGAGGCGGACATGCAGGCAAAAGGCTTTAGGCTGACGGCGGAGGACATTTATGACATCAACCACTCGTCGCTTAAGGATGCTGTGGTGCGTCTTGGTGGCGGTTTTTGCACTGCCGAGGTGGTGTCGGAGGATGGTCTGCTGCTTACGAACCATCATTGTGGGTTTGGCGTGGTGCAGCAGCATAGTACCGTGGAACATGACTATGTAACGAACGGTTTTTGGGCCTATACCAAAGAACAGGAATTGGATAACGAGGGGCTGACGGCTTCTTTTCTGGTTCGGATAGAGGATGTGACGGACCAGGTGCTGAAACAACTGGATGACACGATGAGCGAAACGAGCCGCTCGGCAAAATTGAAGACGATATTTGACAAGATACAGAAGGATGCGACAAAAGATACGGACTATACCGGCGAAGTGAAGAACATGTTCAACGGGAATGAGTATTATCTGTTCGTATATCACACCTTCAAGGATGTTCGTTTGGTGGGTGCTCCTCCTTCTTCGATAGGGAAGTTCGGTGGAGACACGGATAACTGGATGTGGCCAAGACATACAGGGGATTTTTCGATGTTGAGGATATACTGTGGCAAGGATGGGAAGCCTGCTACCTATGCCAAGGATAATGTTCCGTATCATCCTAAAAAACATTTGAACATCTCGATGGGTGGCTACCAACCTAAGGACTATGCCATGACGATGGGCTACCCTGCCAGAACAGACAGGTACTTGACTTCGTATGGTGTGTCCATGGCGATAGACCAAACTGCACCTACTATAGTGAAGATACGGACTAAGAAGCTTGCCATCATAAAGGAGGGCATGGATGGGGATAAGGCGGTGCATATCAAATATGTTGCGAAGTATGCGAGCACAAGCAATTACTGGAAGTATTACATCGGCCAGCGAAAGGGTTTGCTTAGGCTGAAAGTGGAGGACCAAAAACAGGCGGAGGAGAAGGAATTTGCCGCTTGGGTGAACAGTGGTGACGCCAAGAGGAAGGAAAAATATGGTAAGGTGTTGGGAGATTTCGAGAGCTTGTATAAGGACTGGAGAACCTATAACCTTGGAAGGCAATATTTGAATGAAGCAATCTTTCAGGGGGCAGAGATATTGTCGTTGGCCATGCAATGCCAAGGCTTGGCAGATTCTTTGGCGGTGAAAGGGCATAAGGAGGATAACATCAAGGAACAAGCTACGAAGTTGAGAAAGTCTGCTGCGGGTATCTATAAAAATTATGACGTGATGACGGATAAGAAATTGCTTGCGGGCTTGCTGAAGATGTATCGTGATGATGTTCCGAAGGACCAACAGGCGGATTATTTGGGAGAGATAGAATCAAAATACAAAGGTGACTACAAGAAGTTTGCCGAAGAGGTGTTTGCAAAGTCGATGTTTTGCGATAGTGTGAAATACTTTAAGTTTTTAAGCAGCCCTGATGCAAAGACCTTGAACAATGATCCTGCCTTTAAGACCATCAGTGCCATCTATAAGAACTATACTGCAAAATACCGCCCTATATTTACCTCTCTTGACCAGCGATTGGAGAAGGATAACCGATTGCTGTTGGCTGGCTTGAGAGAAATGAAGCCAACGAAGAAGTTCTATCCAAATGCGAACTCTACCATGAGGGTTTCTTATGGCAGCGTGTTGGATTATAACGGAGCTGACGCAATACATTATAATTACTATACCACTCTGGATGGCATCATGGAGAAAGCTGACAGTACTAATGAAGAATTCATCGTTCCTGCCAAATTAAAGGCCTTATATGACAAGAAGGATTACGGAAGATATGCAGATAATGGAAAAATCAGGACTTGCTTCATCACAAACAATGACATAACTGGCGGAAATTCTGGCAGTCCGGTGATGAACGCCAAAGGAGATTTGATAGGCATTGCATTCGATGGCAATTGGGAGGCCATGAGTGGGGATATCGCTTTCGATACCGAGTTGAAGCGTTGCATAAATGTGGATATCCGATATGTATTGTTCATCATTGATAAATATGCCGGCGCAACAAACCTGATAAAAGAGATGACTTTGGTAGATGAAATTAAAAATTAGTTAGGTCATTTCTAAAATTATTTTTAATTTTGTGAAGTTAAAAACAAAAATGATATGAATTCAAAAGTAAGTTTGCTTGCCGTATTTTGCATGTTGGCATTTTCCACCTGCACTAAAGACATTCCATTGCCGGATACCGATGACTGCAAGGATGCAGTGTGGGCCGAGGGCATTTATCACGATGCTTCCAGCATTATGGATGAAGCTGCTACATCTGGTTCCATACCTTTATATGGCAATCTGAAGACGCTGCAAGATCCATCTGGAATAGCTACAATTTCGGTTCAGAATGTAAACTTTGCCAATGTGGACACGATAATTGTTGACTTTGGAACTAGTGATGTTCAGTGTTCGGATAAAAGATTCAGGAGAGGTAAGATTCTTGCGATCGTTACCCGTGTTGTTGGTACATGGAGTCCTTATGCCGATACGAATGCAATCGACACCATCAAGTTTGTGGATTATTATGTAAACGATAATCATGTAGAAGGTTCGAGAACGATTTATAATAATTATTCTACTTCTTCATTAAACAAGATTTATAAGAATACCACCGCTGGTAAAATTACCAACAGGTATGGAAAAACCATGACTTGGAATGCAACTGAGAAGAAAACTTGGACCAATACGGTAACAGCAACTTCGTTTTATAATCGAACCTACGCTGTGTCAGGAACGGCTTCAGGAACCGGTTTTAATGGTACAAGTTTTACATCCTCCACTACCACTGACTTAACCTTTAGTGGAGATTGCTATTACATTAAAAGCGGAGTCATGACCTTAACACCTTCAGGTTTCACCGCTCGTACCTTGGATTTTGGTCCCGGAAGCTGTGATAAGTTCGTGGATGTACTGATTGATGGCAATCATAACAACATCAATCAAGAGTAAATTCAACTTGCTTCAAAACAGGAAGAAAAAAATGGTGACAGAATGATTCCTGTATCAAATAACGCTAGATGGTAATAATTTCCATTTCGGAACTTGGATTGACAAAAAGAACATTGATAATTTTATAACAAAAGAATGAAAATAGGCATCGTATGTTATCCAACTTTCGGAGGAAGTGGGGTGGTGGCAACAGAACTTGGAAAGGCGCTTGCCGAAAAGGGGCATCAGGTACATTTTATCACCTATCATCAGCCGGTAAGGTTGGATTCCTTTTCTGAAAACATCTCCTATCATGAGGTTACTGTGGCCGATTATCCGCTGTTTGAATATGCTCCTTATGAAACCGCATTGACAAGCAAATTGGTTGATGTGGCTTTGTTTGAAGGCTTGGATATTCTGCATGTTCATTATGCCATTCCTCATGCTCATGTGGCCTATATGGCCCAACAGATATTGAAGGATCTCGGAAAATTCATCCCATTCGTAACCACTTTGCATGGCACCGACATTACCTTGGTGGGTCGCGATTCTGGCTTTGCTCCGGTAGTCAGCTTTGCCATCAATCACAGCGATGCCGTTACGGCAGTGTCTCAAAATCTGTGTGATGAAACCTATTCGTTTTTCAAAATCAGCAAAAAGATTGAAGTCATTCCCAATTTCATTGACCTAAAGAGATTTTCCAAGCATAGAAAGGATCATTTCCGAAAAGCCATTGCTCCAAATCATGAGAAACTGGTGGTTCATGCATCCAATTTCAGAAAGGTAAAGCGTGTGGAGGATGTGGTGGCTGTTTTTCATAAGATAAACAAGGAAATTCCGTCCAAGCTTTTGTTGATAGGCGACGGACCGGAAAGGCATACCATCGAACGCACTTGCAGGGAATGCGGTGACTGTGCCGATGTTCGGTTTCTTGGAAAACAGGAGGCGGTGGAGGAGATACTTTCCGTCTGCGATCTGTTCATTCTGCCATCAGAAACCGAGAGTTTCGGACTTGCCGCCTTGGAAGCCATGGCTTGCCAGGTGCCGGTCATTTCATCCAATACGGGAGGAATCCCGGAGTTGAACATTCAAGGCGTTACGGGTTTTTTAAGCAACGTTGGCGATGTAGATGACATGGCAAAAAATGCCATTTATATATTAAGTGATGAAAAACGCTTGACTCAATTCAAGGAAAATGCATTGGAACAAGCCAAGAAATTCGACATCAACATGATTACTCCGATATATGAAAACTTATATAAAAGAGTGATTGAAAAAGGAATCGGTAATTGATCTTTTAATAACCATTTTCTGTTTCAATAGCTCCATTTTCTACCAATTAATAGGTTAATGACCGTTTATTTGGCGAGGAGTTAATGAGCATTTCGCCCTGTTTTTATTTTTTTCAGCCTATATTTACAAGCTAAAGGGACATATCTTCAAGGAATGGTTACATACCTTCAAGGAATGGTTACATATCTTCAAGGAATGGTTACATACCTTGAAGGAATGCTTACATATCTTCAAGGAATGCTTACATATCTTCAAGGAATGGTTGCATACCTTCAAGGAATGCTTACATATCTTCAAGGAATGGTTACATATCTTCAAGGAATGGTTACATACTTTGAAGGAATGCTTACATACTTTGAAGGAATGGTTACATATCTTCAAAGAATGGTCTTGTAGCTTAAAGATGGTTGTAATTATTATGCATTTATAGGAGAACCACCATTTGTTTTATGGCTAACTATGAATGAGTTAGCTCCATTTTCTTTCAATTCACACAAAGAATTGATGAAAACAAATCAGGAATTATAGGTTATGGTCATCCTCCTGCCTTTTTCGCCTTGTAGCCTTCCTTGATCAATAAAGCAAGAATTTTGTCTCTAAAGTCGCCTTGTATCAATATCTCGCCATCCTTCACGGTTCCACCGGTTCCGCAAGATGATTTTATTTTCCTTCCAAGATTTTCCAAATCGCTTTCTTGCCCAATAAACCCTTTGATAACTGATACGGTCTTCCCTCCCCGATGATTTTTCTCAAGCCAAATCTTTAAGTTTTGTTGGTTCGGATGTAAGGTTTCGGCGTTGTTGACCTCCTTGTTTTGATATTCAAAATCGGGATTGGTGGAATAAACCACTCCAATAGTTTTTTTATTTTTACTCATAAATTATGTAATTCCAACAACTGATTTACCAGTTTAAGCATGTTGCAAAGTTATAAAAAACATAAAAGCAATGATTCATAACGGCAGTAAAAAAGTTAAAGATTCTTCAATGATGCTTGGTTTATAAAAATAATGTTAAATTTGTGCTCTCAAAGAAACAGTAAGAATTCATGAATATTTTCGATAGGGTTTTGGATGATTTGGTAATTAAATTCAACAGAGGTAGCCAGCAGGAAATCATAAAGCCATATGAGTTTTATGGTTATAGCGAACCGCAGAATATCTTGATGAAAGTCAACAAGGGGAATTTTTATGTGGGGCAATCCTTTACGCCAATAAAGCCGGGACAATTTTATTTCATCCCTGCCTCCGAACCAATTTATTTGAGAAGCGGGCGAGCAAAAGACTACACGATATTTGGTCAGGATGGATTTCCGAATTATGAGGAGAGCAAAAAATATCATCTTCGGATTCAGCCAGGTGAGGATATCGAGAATGCAAAAGACGTTATGAGTCTGTTGTTTTTTGATGTCGATATACATAGTGCCTTCAGTTTGTTTTCAGTAATGGAATTGCCTTGCATAACACTCCCGAATGATGATATTCTTGATTTCTTGGTAGAGAATATAATTGTAGAACAAGGTCAAGACAAGATTGGCAGCAAGCAACTTATCAGGAATTATATCTATGAGATAATCATACAGATTTGTCGATTCATCAATTCGCAGGACCGATTCCAAAATAAGGTTGAAAAATTGCAATTGACTGCCGATAAACGTCTGTTGGATTTGCTTAAATACATCAAGGAAAACCTTGGAAGCGATCTTTCAAACGAGATATTGTGCAACATCGTTTGTGTTGCCAAGGAATATGTCGGGCAGTTTTTCAAACGATTGACAGGGAAAAATTTGCAACAGTATATAGAATTGCAAAGACTGGAAAAGGCACACGAACTGTTATTGACAGGTGCCCATAATGTGCAGGAAGTCACTTTCTTGGTTGGGTTCAAGGATGCAGCCTACTTCAGTAAAAGGTTCAAGGCAAAATATGGCATCAACCCAATCAATGTAAAACAAACCAAGTCTAAGGATTCATCATTTTTTATCGCATAGAAAGATTATATATTTGGGAATAATAAAAATAATTCATAATTTTGCCTTTATAAATAACGAAATCCAATGAAAGCATCCTTACAAAAGTATTTAAAAATCAGTTTAACGATTCTGATGATCTTTTTAATGATTGACTTTTCAATCAATTATAGTTATTCACAATCACAAGGAGTAAATAGCCCCGTTTGGGTGTTAACGTCCGGGTGTAATTCTTGCCCAGGATCAACTTGGGTAAATGCGGTTAATGTGGAGCATAACGATAATCTTTATGCTACTGCCACCTTATTGCCTTTTGATTCTTGTTCAAATCATGGAGATTGCTATTTTACCAAGGATTTTTATTCTACAGATTATGGATTTCATATTCCTGCAAGTGCCACCATTGTGGGTATCGAAGTTACAATCGTTAAAAAGAGCGGGGTTCCAAATTCTATAATTGACAGTGTAGTAAAGCTATTGAAAAATAATTTACAGGTAGGCGTCAATTTTGCTTCTACAGAATATTATAACATAAATGATTCAGTGTATTATTATGGAGGCCCAACTGATTTATGGGGAGCCAGTTGGACACCTGCAGATATAAATAATTCTCTTTTTGGTGTTGCTTTCAAACCGATAAATAAGAGTTTGATTCGCCAGAGCGTATCATTGAATTGGATAGGTATAAAGGTTTATTATTCGATTGCTACTGCTGTCAATTCTGTTGTTTCAAGTAATTCAGAATTTAGTTTTTCCTATGATTCATATAATCATGATTTGTCATTAACAACTAATTTTTCCGATGATCTATTTAATTCAAATATTACCATATTTGATATGCTCGGCAATATGCAATACAAGAAGGAAATAAAGACCATACCTAATGGTCCAAGCAAGAATAATTTCAAGATAAACACCTTGGCAAACGGTTTGTACATCGTTGAGTTCAATGCTGACAATAAACAATACATCAAGAAGATTCTAATAAGAAATTAGGGCACCTTTTTTGTTCAAGAAATCAAGTTATCTTCTTACTTTTATGAGGCTTGATTATTATTTAAAAAAGAGAGATATTCAATTAAGTTTTTGGATGTTTAAAGTAATCACTGATTTGATTTTTATCAAGATGATTTAATGTCATTTCCTTATTTAATCCAGCTTTTTGCGCAACCTTGACTCCATATCTGATATGTTCGATGCCTTCAAGACTATGTGCATCAGGATTGATAGAAATCATGACATTTTTATTTATTGCGTATCGTATCCACCGCCAATCTAGATCCAGACGAAGTGGATTGGCATTTAATTCTATGAAAACCTTATGTTTTGAACAGGCATCAATGATTGTTTTATGGTCTATTGGATACCCTTCCCGTGCTAACAGCAATCTGCCTGTTGGATGCCCAAGTATAGTTGTGAATGGATTTTCAATTGCTTTCAATAAGCGTTGTGTTGCTTTGTCTTCAGACATCTTTAAATTGGAATGAATGGAGGCAATTACAAAATCGAAAGTGCTTAAAATTGAATCATCATAATCCAACGATCCATCACCAAGGATATCAGATTCTATGCCTTTGAAAATATGAAATGGATTCAGCCTTTTATTCAACTCATCAATTTCCTTATGTTGTTCCTTGATCCTTTCAGGTTTCAAACCGTTAGCATAAACGGCAGTTTGGCTATGATCGGTTATTCCTAGGTATTCATAACCGAGTTCCTTGCATCTAATGGCCATTATTGCAAGGCTTTTCAAACCATCAGAATAGGTGGAATGGCAATGCAGGACACCTTTAATATCTTCTTCCTTTATCAAATCAGGAATTTGATTTTCTGTGGCGAGTTTTATTTCATCCAGACCTTCTCTCATTGGTGATGGGATGAATTGAAGCCCTAGGTTTTGGTAAATTTCCTCTTCCGATTCAATGTAATTGTGTTCGGGATTGAAACCTAATTCCTTTAACAATTCAATATGGGGTTCGCTACCTGAAAGTGCTACCAACAAGGTGTTATACATGTCATCTGAACACCAATGAATTTTAACTCGAACACCATCTTCATTGATGATTACTCCTCGTTCCTTATCATATGGTTTAAAACCCATGTCTATCAAGAATTGGATACGTTCCAATTTAAAACTCCAGGCAATTAGGATGTCTATTCTGCTAACCACTTCACATTGTCTCCGCATTTCGCCAACAGCGGAGACCTTTGATGCACCTTGTGACTTGAAATTGTCGATGATGTGGTTAGTTAAAGATTCTAGGGCGGCATAATGAAAGATACCTGCATTGGAAATTGTAAATTCGATGGCCTTCTTAATTTCTGCTTGTGTCTTTTCACCGAAACCCTTGACCTCTACCAAGCGATTTTCGTTGCAGGCATAGAGCAATTCGCCCATAGTTTCGATGCCCATTTGCTTCCAGATGATTCCTGCTTTCTTGGGTCCTATTCCTTTGATGTTCATCATGTGGACAATGCCTTCGGGTGTTTTTTCGAGCAGGAGGATTGTTTCTTGTAGGTGACCGGTTTCATTGAGTTCCTTGATTTTTGAGAGGATGCCTTTGCCTATTCCCTCTATTGTGTCGATTTCATCGGATGTGAGGAGGGAAAGTTCGGTTTCGAGGCGGTCTATGCGGAAGGCTGCATTGACAAAGGACTTTACTTTGAACTCGTTTTCGCCATGGAGGTCCATAAGTTTGGCGGTAAGCTTGAAGATGGAGGCTATTTCTTTATTGGTCATACGATTATTCTGATTGCAAACATAAGAAAAGTGATATTGATTGGGTGTGGAGTGATAATGGAATTGTATTATGGGGGTGGAGGAGTTTGTTTTGTTATAATAAGGCATTTCTATATGGTAAATGTGCGATTCGGTGGGATAAAAATGCGATTTGAATGGATAAAAATGCGATTTTAAGGGATATGATTGCGATTTGAATGGATACAATTGTTGTTTGAATGGATACAATTGCGATTTGAAGGGATACAATTGCGATTTGAATGGATACAATTGCGGTTTGAAGGGATAAGAAGACGATTCGATTGGGTAAGAACGTGTTTCGGGGGTATTGAAAGACATTTCTAATGCATAAAAACGTGTTTTGGGGGTATTGAAAGACATTTCTAAGGCATAAAAACGTGTTTTTGGGGTATAGTAAGACGTTTTGGTTGGGTAAGAACGTGTTTCGGGGGTATAGGAAGACGTTTTGGTTGGGTAAGAACATGATTCGGGGATATTGAAAGACATTTCTAGGGTATAAGAACGTGTTTTGAGGGTATAGGAACCTGTTTCGGGGGTGTATGTTCTGATTTTGGGTCTCTATTTTGCAATATTGATTTTGTTAAATGATTTATCAATTGTTTGATTGTCGATTTTTTGGGTCGGGATTGCAAATCCCGACCAGCGGGGTTCGCAAAGGGAGTAAAGATTTTCTTAATTTCTTTTCTTTAGAAGAAAAGAAACAAAAGAATCGCACTGAAATCTTTTTGCTAAAATAAAACAGCATTTCTGCGACGCAGTACT
>CAIWCG010000150.1 GCA_903911135.1 uncultured Bacteroidota bacterium | reverse complement strand
GGTGCTTCTAACAAACAGTTGTGGTAAAACGAACAGTGGTGCATCTAATCCCTTCTTTTTAAAACTTCTTTAATCCCTTCTTCGTTATCCGTAATGCCGAGAAGCGCGGTGCAAACTTTTACGCAACGAAAGAAATATTACATTTGCAGACTAATAAATACAAAACAAACAATTAAACAAAAAACAAAATGAAAAATTTACTTATTATTTTTATTTTATCTATTTGTATCTCTTGTGGAAAAAATCAAATGGATATAAAACTTATTCCTATTAAATCAGGCGAAAAATGGGGGTACATAGACAAAGACGGAAAATACATTATTAATGCACAGTTTGAGGAAAAATCCTGACAGGTTAGGCGCCTTTTTTTCGCGCCTTCCTGTAAGGTTTTAGATTGTTGTGTTTTCATTGTGTTTAGTTTTTGATGATTAATTTGATACTATATATATATAAGGAGTGTTTTGAAGGTATTTGGGTAAGTTGCAGTCGTCATTGGTTTGAAAGAAAGACCCAAATACCAGAAAACCACCATTCAAAAATCATAAATCCTGAAAAAATGATGTCAGACTTGTTGCAGAAGTCTTCAGACATCTCATGGAAGTCTTCAGACTTGTGATAGAAGATTGAAGACTTATGAAGGAAGTCTTCAGACATGTGATAGAAGATTGAAGACTTATGAAGGAAGTCTTCAGACATGTGATAGAAGATTGAAGACTTATGATGGAAGTCTTCAGACATGCGATAGAAGATTGAAGACTTGTGATGGAAGTCTTCAGACATGCGATGGAAGATTGAAGACTTATGATGGAAGTCTTCAATCATGCGATAGAAGATTGAAGACTTGTGATGTAAGTCTTCAGACTTGTGATAGAAGTCTGACGTTTGATTGAAAATAAAATGAAAAGTTTTGAGGGTTTTACGTATAAAACTACTATTTCCACCCGCAAATATGTTTTGAATCATCTTTTCAGCCATTCCCAAGATTTGAGTTTATATAATTTGCAATCAAGATTCCTGATTCTTAAAAACTTGCAAATCCCCTCAATTTTCAGAAACCTACCCTTCGTTTCAGAAATCTACCCTTCGTTTCAGAAACCTCCTCAAAAAGGGGCAAATCTCCTTGCAGCACCAAGAAATATACTCGCAGCACCAAGAAACCTACCTCAAGCACGAAGAAATCTCCTCGAAGTACGAGGAAATCTGCACGAAGACCGAAGAAATTTCCTCGCAGCACCAAGAAACTTACCTCAAGCAAGAAGAAATATACCCGCAGCACAAAGAAATACACCTGAAGTACGAAGAAACCTCTTTTATTCCCGATGATTCCTTAATAATTGCTTCGCATTTGGAGAGTTATCATAACTGTTTTTAAAAAGTAATACGCCTAAAATAATAACTTTGCCCCGATTATGAATTCTTCGGAACTGTTATATTTCTCATTATTTATCCTGTTTGTGCTGGTTGCCCTGCTGCTGGATTTGGGTTTGTTCAACAAGCATGATAAAATAATTAGGCCTCGTCAGGCTATGGTGAAGACGGTGGTTTGGGTTTCTTTGGCCTTGTTGTTTTACCTTTTCCTTAATTTATTTGGCGAGAATATCCATGGCATCTCGACCATCGAAACGCTCAAGATGCATGTGGCAAAATATGGTCAGTCGGTGGCAATATTGGATAACGATTATGCACAAAGCATCAATAATTATAGGCATGAATTGTCGCTTGAGTTCATTACGGGATATCTTATCGAAGAGGCTTTGTCGATGGATAATCTGTTTGTAATCATTCTCATCTTTACCGCTTTCGGAGTCGAGAAACGACTGTATCATCGAGTGTTGTTTTGGGGAATTTTGGGTGCCATTGTGTTCCGTTGCCTGTTTATTTTCACTGGAGCCATTTTGGTCACCAAGTTCGAATGGATACTGTATCTGTTTGCCGCTTTTCTGGTTTTCACAGGCATTCGGATGTTCGTCAACCGCAACGAAGAGGAAAAGGTGGAGACTGAAAATCATCCCGTTGTCAGGTTCGCATCAAAATATTTCTCGATACACAAGCATTTTGAGGGCAACAAGTTTTTTGTCCGCATAAACAAGAAAAATCTGATAACGCCCTTGTTTTTGGTTTTGTTGATCATAGAATTTACAGACATACTTTTTGCTGTGGACAGCATTCCGGCCATTTTTGCCGTCACCAAAGATCCATATATTGTATTTTTCTCGAATATTTTTGCCATTCTGGGCTTGCGTTCCCTATTCTTTTTATTGATAAACATCATTCACAAGTTCCATTTTTTCAAGCATGGATTATCCGTATTGCTGGTCTTTATAGGCGTAAAGATGGTGCTGAACGACTGGCTCAAGACCATCGGTTTTACCATTGAATATTCATTGCTCGTCATCGCTCTTATATTTGCGTTAAGCATCCTATTATCCTTATTGATCCCTGAAAAAAAACATCATCGATAGGGTGTTTTCATAATGAAATTATCATTTAAATCGACACCTTTACAACCATTGCACGATGACCTTTTCGATGAATTGGGGTTAAAGGTTTTCATTAAACGGTTGGATAAAATGCATTCGCATATCTCTGGAAATAAATGGTTCAAGTTAAAATACAATCTCCAGGAAGCGGAGGCAAAGGGACATGATTCCATCTTGACGTTCGGTGGAGCCTATTCCAATCATATTGCAGCAACTGCAGCTGTCGGGAAGATAAATAAAATCAAAACCATTGGCATCATAAGAGGGGAGGAGACCTTGCCTTTTAATCCGGTATTGAAATTTGCCAAGAAGAATGGGATGGAATTGTTTTATCTCAATCGGGAACAATATAGGCTTAAGAACACCGATGAAATCATTCGTGAATTGGAAAACAGGTTTGATAAATTTTATCTCATCCCCGAAGGCGGAGCAAATGTTTTGGGTGTGAAAGGTTGCACCGAAATCATCGATGATATAGGTATTGATTTCGATTATATATTCAGCGAATGCGGAACAGGAACGACCCTCGCAGGTTTGTCATTGTCACTGAAAAACCATCAACTTGCCTTGGGGATTCCGGTACTTAAGGGTGCTCAATTTCTTGAGCAGGATATCATTAGGTTGATGACTGATTATAAACTTGAATTCGGTGAAATGAATGATGCTTCGGACCATATAAATAAATTCAAATTGATTTACGATTATCATTTTGGAGGTTATGCCAAATCCACCAATGAATTAGATTTATTCATTGCAGAATTCATAAAAAAACATGGTGTCATAATTGAGCCTGTGTATAGTGGAAAGTTATTTTTTGCATTGTTTGATATGGCAAAGAACAACTATTTTAAACCCAACAGCAAAATCGTCCTCCTACACACAGGAGGAACTTCTTTTGTCAATCAATGAAGTTAAGGTTCCGTTAAAAATAGGAATGAAATATTATGTTGCATATCTTTGCGCCTTCAACAATAGATTAATATGAATAATGTCTTAAAAAATTACTTCCTCTTTGTAGTATTTTGTGTCTATGCCTTTTTCGCAAGGTCACAGGAAACCCTTACCTTGGATCAAGCCATTGCCATAGCACTAAAAAATAATTATTCGGTTCAGATTGCAGCTAATAATGCAGCGATTGCCAGTAATAATAGGTACCCAGGAAATGCCGGAATGCTTCCGCAATTGACACTGAACGCCGGGGGAGCCTTGGCCACAAATACTACCAAGCAACATTATGCCAGCGGGAATGAAATCGACAAATCAAATGTCAATACAGATGCATTTAATTATGGTGCAGCCCTAAACTGGACCCTATTCGATGGCTTTCGAATGTTTGTTGAGTATGATAAACTAAAGGTTTTGGATGATATTGGTGATTTGAACTTCAAACAAGCCATTGAAACAACCGTTGCGTCGGTTATTAATGCCTATTATGATGTGGTGATGGAAAAACAATTGCTGAAAAACATCAAGGATGCGATTGAAATATATAATGAAAAAGTCAGGTTGGCAGATACCAAATATACTTTAGGTTCAGGTTCCAAACTTGATTTGCTTCAATCTAAAGTTGACCTGAATGTACAAAAATCCAACCTCATGAAACAGTCCACTTTACTTGATAATTCTAAAGTTACCTTGAACCAATTGCTATCGCGCCCAAGAGAAACGGATTTTATCGTTGCGGATACCATTTCAATAACTTACAAACCTTCTTTTGATGAATTGAAAACTTCTACTTTTCAGCAAAATATTTCCATGAAGATATCTGATAAGAATATTAGCCTGGCTCGATTATCTCTTAAGGAAATTGAAGCGCAACGGTATCCTATAATAGGAGTTGGATTGAACTATGCATATACTCAAACGGATAATCCGGCAGGTTTCATAACTACCAGTAAGAATACTGGCCTTGGACCATCTTTCAGCATCGTGTATCCTATATTCAATGGCTTTCAGGTAAATCATAATTATAAGAATGCAAAATGGAATTTGGACAACGCCAATTTTAATTCCAACAATACCAAACTTGTAGTCGAATCAAGCTTATTGAAAACCTTTCGTACCTTCCAAACTAACATGGAAGCACTTAAATTGGAAGAGGAGAATTATACTTTGGCTAAGGAAAATGTTGACATTGCATTGGAACGATACCGATTGGGCTCCAGCAGTGCTTTGGAATTGAAGATTGCACAACAAAGCTATGAAGATGCGGATAACAGGGTAGTGTTGGCACGTTATGCTACCAAAATATCAGAGACGGAACTGATGCGACTAAACGGTATATTGGTTAAGGCTATTAAATAAACCTACTGTAAACCTTTGTTTGTAAAATTATTTAATGATTAATAGTCCTGATATTCTTTTTAATTATTATTTTTGCCCCAATTCAATTAATAAATAAATACCAATAAGCTATGTCAAATTTCATGGAAACATATTTCGATACTCGAGGCAGCGGTGGAGTTGCTATGTTCATCTTCTTAATTCTAATCTCCTGTATCTTCACACTGATTGCCTTCGGCAGATAGTGTGATTAATGATTGATAAAGCAAGGATTAGCTCTTTGTTTTATCAATTCTTAAGTTCCTTAAACTATTTTCTTCAGAACTATCCTAAAGGTAGTTCCTTTGTTTATGTCCGACGATTTTACAAAGATCTGTCCGGAATGATATTCTTCTATTATCCTCTTTGCCAATGACAATCCAAGTCCCCAGCCTCTGCTTTTGGTGGTATAGCCTGGTTTGAAGATGGTTTTGAATTTCCCTTTCTGAATTCCCTTTCCGGTATCGGTAACATCGACATATACAAACTGTTGTTGGTCCATTATTGATATCGTGATGCTTCCTGAACCGTTCATGGCATCTACCGCATTCTTCAGAAGATTTTCCAAAACCCACTCAAACAAAGGTGCATTGATATCTGCATATATTGCATCCTTCTGCGGAGATGATATATAGAAACTAACCTTCTCTGAAGTCCTGCTTTTGATGTAGTCAAAGATTCTCTTGATTACTTCATTCAAGTTTTCCTTCACTAAAACCGGTGCTGCGCCTACCTTGCTGAACCTTTCGGTTATCGTTTGAAGCCGAGACACATCCTTTTCTATTTCCACAATCATTTCCGGGTCCATTCCGCGCATCTTCATCAGTTCGAGCCAAGCTAAAAGCGAGGAAAGGGGTGTACCTAGCTGATGGGCAGTTTCCTTAGACATGCCAATCCATACTTGATTCTGTTCCGCCTTTCGTGATGAGCTGAAAGCCAAGTAGGATACAAACAAAAACAAGGCGATTACCCCCAACTGAAACATGGGATAGTACTTCAGCTGTGTTAATAGGATGGAATCCTTGTAGTAAATATAATTTTTCCTTCCGTTCCCTATTTCTATCACTATCCGGTTGTTTTCTTTGGTCATCAATTCGAGCTGTTCCTTTAGGTATTCGGGCTTATTGGCTTTTGTTGAGTCCAAGTTCCTGAAGTTTAGCACGTTATCCTTTTCATCTGTCAGAATTACCGGTATGGTAGTGTTCGTGCGGATTACTTCCCACAAAAAAGCGATGTCGCCAATCGGATCATTGGTGTTCCCAAGTTCCTTTTCGGCCTTTGCCCATAGTTCCATCTCTTTCCGTTCCTCGTTGCTAAGTTTTCGTACCAGTTTATTGGTGTACCATAACGACGCAATGCCTATCATCAGCGCCGTTACGAGCAGTATCGTTTTCCAAATCTGTTTCCGTCTGTAAATGTTCACTTATTTCTTTTAATGGTCAATATAACTCTCAAGGGGATGAAATTAGTATATTGTTAACAAAAAACCAAATACATGCATCATCGCCATCTTTTCTTCCAAGGTGATGATTAAGCAAAAAAAACTCATCATTAAAGGCAAAGAAGCATTATCTTTAACCTTTAAAATTATTGTTGATGCTCAAAAACCACTTGGAATGTAATCAAAAAGGACTTCTTTTTTGCCCGTCAAGACTTCTTTTTTGCTCGTCAAGAAGTCTTTTTTGCCCGTCAAGACTTCTTTTTTGTCCGTCAAGACTTCTTTTTTGCCCGTCAAGACTTCTTTTTTGCTCGTCAAGACTTCTTTTTTGCTCATCAAGAAGTCTTTTTTGTCCGTCAAGAAGTCTTTTTTAGCAAACAAGACTTCTTTTTTGACCATTTATAAGGCTTATTTGTATTATTAATAGATGGATTTGTATTTTATAAAGATTATTTGATCATTCAAGGTCTCTTCAGTCATCATTCAGAACCTTTATCGTTATCAATCATCATCAAAAATAATAAATACCAATGTTTGGTATATACTATATAATATGGTATGCCGAAAAATGGTCTTAGCCCAGATGAATGCCATGCTGGTCTCAATAATAAATAAGTTCATTTCAATAATTAGCGTAGCGCATCATGGAAATGAAATGATCGTTGGTCATCAAAAAGGCATCTTTCATCAAGAAAAGAAATATCTGTTTGCTAATAACCATTCCTTTATTATTTGTATGTTTGCAGTCGTTAAAAAAAACGAATTGCATTTGTTGAATAAACCTCAAAAAACGGAACAAAAATGGCTAATAACTTACTAAAAGGAAAAAAAGGTATCATTTCAGGAGCTTTGGACACGAATTCCATTGCATGGAAAGTGGCAAAAAGGGCTTGTGAGGAGGGAGCAGAAATAGTGTTGACGAATGCACCTGTTGCCATGCGATTGGGGGCAATCAATGAGTTGGCAAAGGAGTGCAATTGTGAGATTATACCTGCCGATGCGACGAATGTAGAGGATATTGAGAAGCTTTTTAAACGTTCGATGGAGATTTTCGGAGGCAAGGCGGATTTTGTGCTACACTCTATCGGCATGTCACCAAACGTAAGGAAGAACAAGCATTATACGGATTTGGATTACGACTTTTATCACAAGACTTTGGATGTTTCAGCGATGTCTTTACATAAGTTTTTGTCGGTGGCAATGAAGCTGGATGCCATCAATGAATGGGGTTCGGTGGTAGGGTTAAGCTATATCGCCTCGCAACGGGTGTTTCCTGATTATAACGATATGGCCGATGCGAAATCATTGCTCGAATCTGTGACCAGAAGCTTTGGGTACCATTATGGTAAAGCTAAAAAAGTAAGAGTAAACACCATTTCGCAATCACCAACAAAGACTACGGCAGGAAGCGGAGTGAAAGGCTTTGATTCATTCTATGCTTATTCTGATATGATGTCTCCATTAGGCAATGCCAGTGCCGAAACCTGTGCAGACTATTGCATTACCTTGTTTTCAGACCTCACGAAGATGGTAACCATGCAGAATTTGTTTCATGATGGAGGATTTTCCTTCACCGGAATAAGCATGGAAGTGATGGAGAAATTCAACGGATAAAAGAAAAATAATCAAACTACGACATTTGTCATGTTTTTTATGATTAAATGTTTTTTAAATTTGCGCCATTAAATAATGAAGGTGGTTCAGACTTTTTAAATTTTACAAACATTAAATGCTAACAGCCGCACTGATAATATTCCCGCTCATAGCCTCCCTGATTGTATTTGCATTCAAGTCGGAAAAGGTAAGAAATATTGCATTGGGCTTCGCAATAATGGAATTTCTGATAACCTTAACAATCCTTTTTCAATTCAATAAAACAGGAAACAATCCCGGGTTGATGCTTAATCTGCCATGGATACACAGTTTAGGAATAAACTTTTCCATTGGCTTGGATGGCATCAGTCTGATGATGGTTTTATTGACCACTTTCCTCACACCATTGATCATGCTGTCGTCTTTCACTACCAATTATAAGAATCCGAATGTGTTCTATGGTCTTTTGCTGTTGATGGAGATGGCATTGGTTGGTGTATTCGTTTCCTTGGATGGTTTTTTGTTTTATGTATTCTGGGAATTGGCGCTTATACCTATCTATTTCATTGCCGCAATTTGGGGTGGAGCAAATAGGATCAGGATTACATTCAAATTCTTTGTCTATACTTTGTTTGGCAGTCTCTTGATGTTGGTTGCATTGATTTACCTTTACAATCATACTCCCGATCATTCGTTCAGCATCACGTCTTTGTCAGGGGTGTCCTTGTCCCGAGGTGCAGAAGGATTTGTTTTCTGGGCTTTCTTTATAGCTTTTGCAATTAAGATTCCAATATTTCCATTCCATACTTGGCAGCCAGATACTTACACAGACGCTCCAACATCAGGAACCATGATGTTGTCAGGCATCATGCTGAAAATGGGTTTATTCGGTTTGCTTCGCTGGTTATTGCCAATTGCTCCAAATGGAGTAGAAGATTTTGGAATCTATGCCATAGCTCTTGCTGTTATTGGAGTAATATATTCCTCCTGTATAGCTTTGGTTCAGTCCGATATGAAACGTCTTATTGCCTATGTGTCTATTGCTCACGTAGGATTGATAGCTGCCGGATTGATATCTCAAAAGGAACAAGCCATAGCAGGTGGTGTTTTGCAGATGCTGACACATGGTGTGAACGCAGTAGGTTTGTTCTTCCTTGTTGACATCATTGAAAGAAGAACAAAGACACGTACCATTTCCGAATTGGGAGGCATTACCAATAAAAATCCCTTGTTTGCAATTTTCTTCATGATCATTCTTTTGGGAAGTGTTGCACTTCCTCTTACAAACGGTTTCCCTGGCGAGTTTTTAATTCTTACAGGTTTATTCCAATATAATGCTTGGGTAGCAGGCTTCGCAGGATTGACCATCATCCTTGGTGCTTACTATATGCTCAAGACTTACCAAAGAGTAATGCTTGGAAATACCAATACCATAACTGAAGGTTTCACTCCTTTGACTATGGTTGAGAAATCGGTGTTGATAATTGTTTGTGCCATGGTCCTTTTGATAGGTATCTACCCAAACCTTTTCCTCGATTTCATTAATCCTATGGTTCCTAAATATTTAATACACTAAAACATGAAAGCAATCATAATACTATCAGCATTAGGACTTGCAACCATGTTTGCCGGCATCTATGCAAACAAGAAATTGTTGTTGCCTTTGGTGCTTCTTGGATTAATAGCGGCTTGCGTTTTCAATAACCTCGGTTGGAATCTCAACTATCGCGTTTATCACGACATGTTGTTCTTTGATAATAATGCCATTGCATTCGGCAATCTAATCCTTGGCATCGCCTTCCTTGTTTTCTTGCTTTCAGGCGATTATTTCAAGAATAACTTGGAACATCTCGAAGACAATTATTCCATCATCATCTTTTCACTTGTCGGGGCCATGCTTATGGTTTCGTTTTCCAACTTGGCCATGTTGTTCATTGGCATCGAAACACTTTCCATCTCACTTTACGTCTTGGCAGGAAGCAAAAAGAACAGTTTGGCATCCAATGAAGCCGCATTGAAATACTTCCTCCTCGGTTCATTCGCCACAGGGTTTTTATTGTTCGGAATCGTATTGATATATGGAGCGTCCGGTACTTTTCATCTTCAGGGAATAACCGATTACGTGATACTTAACAGAGGTGCTTTACCTACCATCTTTCATTTAGGCATTCTTTTCGTGATGATTGGTTTGGCTTTCAAGGTATCTGTGGTTCCATTTCATTTTTGGACGGCAGATGTTTACGAAGGCAGTCCTACCATCATCACCGCTTTCATGGCTACAGTAGTCAAGATAGCCGGTTTTGCCGCTTTCCTTCGTTTGTTCCTCACTTGTTTCTCCAGTATTTCGGCACATTTTGTTCCCATTCTTTGCATCTTGTCGGTGCTCACCATGTTCCTTGGAAACATTACCGCCGTATATCAAAACAATTTCAAGCGCATGCTGGCATTCTCAAGCATTGCTCATGCAGGCTACATGCTGTTGGCCGTCATCGCTCTGAAAAAAGAATCATACCTCGCCATCTTGCTTTATACCGCAGCCTATTCCTTCGCTACCATAGCCGCATTTGCCGTACTCATGGTCATCAAATCAAACCACGGCAACGATTCCATCGAGAATTTCAATGGCTTGGCAAAACGAAATCCTCTCATGGCCTTTGCACTCACCGTAGCCATGCTTTCGTTGGCAGGCATACCGGTTACGGCTGGCTTCTTCGCCAAATATTATCTGTTCAGCACCGCCCTAAGCACCGGATACACCTGGCTGATAGTCCTCGCAGTCATCAATTCAGCCATCGGGGTGGTATATTATTTCAGAGTCATCATCGCCTCCTATTTCAAGGACGGCGAAACAGCAGCCATACACCTCGGCAGCATCTATAAATTGGTCCTCATCCTCTGCACCATCGCCATTTTCCTGCTCGGCATCTTCCCCAACCTGCTGATAGATTTACTCTAAGTAAATCGTTTCCCAACCCTCCCATTTATAATCTATAATTCATCATTTATAATTTCTATAAGGAGCCTATGTTCGCTTCTCGTCCCATCTACGTCCCGCTATCCGCTGTAGCCGCTGCTCCCCATTTCCGATACAAAGCAGCGGGCTGC
>CAIWCG010000149.1 GCA_903911135.1 uncultured Bacteroidota bacterium | reverse complement strand
TGGCTGCGGCGAAAAGGCTTCGCCTTTTCGCCGCAGCCAACTTATGGGGAAAACATCATTCGAAGCAACCTGCCATCAAAACATAGCCCCGATAGTAGCGGCAGCCCGCTGCTTGGTGTCGGCAATGGTGATGCAGCGGCTACAGCGGATAGCGGGACGTAGATGGGTCGAGAAGAGGATATAGGCTCCTTGAAAGAGTTATGAGTTATGAATTATTAGTTATGAGTGGGGGAAAGACGATGGATGGTTGGGAAATATGGCAGATGGGGAGGCAAATTTGTCAACATTATAGTGTGGCATGGGAATTGCCTAAGGGGGAAATTCGTTAACAAAAGCTGATTTCCCAAGTATTTGACAACTTTACACCCACAAATAAAAAATAATTATGAGCGAGATGAATAAACCTGAACTGGAATCATTTAACTTTTCGGAGTTTGAAGACCCCGAAATGGAACAAGAATATATCCCTTTATTGACGACAGAGGACGAGGAGGCGATGAATTCGGAGCCCTTACCGGAGGTACTGTCGATATTACCGTTGCGAAACACTGTGCTGTATCCTGGCGTGGTGATTCCGATAACGGTGGGACGTGACAAGTCGATAAAGCTGATCAAGGAATCGTATAAAACGGATAAGATAATCGGGGTGGTGTCGCAGGTGGACACGGCTGTGGAAGACCCAGGCTTCAACGATTTGAACAAGATAGGAACAGTGGCGATGATCATCAAGATGCTTCGCATGCCGGATGGAAATACGACGGTCATCATCCAGGGTAAACGCCGATTCGAACTGAAGGAAATCATCCAGTCGGATCCTTATCTGACAGCCAAGGTGGCTACTTTTGGTGATAATCTGTCGGCACCAAAGGATAAGGAATTCATGGCTTTGGTGAGTTCGATAAAGGATTTGGCGATGCAGATTATCAGGCAGTCGCCCAACATACCTTCAGAAGCCAGCATGGCGATAAAGAACATTGAAAGTCCTTCGTTTCTGATCAACTTCATCTCATCGAACATGAATGCGGATGTAAACAAGAAACAGGAACTTCTGGAGGTAGCTGACATACGGGAACGAGCAACCAAAGTGTTGGAACACTTGACCAAGGAATTGCAGATGCTGGAGCTGAAAAACCAGATTCAATCGAAGGTAAAGGTGGATTTGGACAAGCAGCAGCGTGATTATTTCCTGCACCAGCAACTGAAGACCATTCAAGAGGAATTGGGGGGCTCTACACCGGATAAGGAAATTAGCGACCTGAGAGAACGGGGTGAGAAAATGAAATGGTCGGAGGAGGTGAAGGCTACCTTCAACAAGGAGTTGGAACGATTGGGAAGGATGAACCCTGCTGCTGCAGAATATTCAGTGATACTGAACTATCTGGATGTGTTGCTGGAGTTGCCATGGAATGAATACTCAAAGGATAAATTCGACCTGAAGAAAGCACAGAAGATATTGGACAAGGATCATTTTGGATTGGATAAGGTGAAGACTCGTATCCTTGAACACTTGGCCGTATTGAAGCTGAAGAAAGACATGAAAGCCCCGATATTGTGTTTGTACGGGCCTCCAGGGGTAGGAAAAACTTCCTTGGGAAAAAGCATAGCCCAAGCATTGGGAAGGAAATATGTACGGATGTCGTTGGGAGGATTGAGGGATGAAGCCGAGATTCGAGGACACAGGAAAACATATATCGGCGCCATGCCAGGACGGGTGATACAGTCTATCAAAAAGGCCAAATCATCGAACCCGGTATTTGTGCTGGATGAAATAGACAAGTTGGGAAATGACTATCATGGCGACCCATCGTCAGCCTTGTTGGAAGTGCTTGATCCGGAACAAAACAACACTTTCTACGATAACTACCTGGAACTTGATTATGACTTGTCGAAAGTCTTGTTCATAGCCACAGCAAACAACTTAAGCACCGTTCAACCTGCCTTGAGAGACAGAATGGAAGTGATTGAAATAAACGGATATACGGTAGAAGAAAAGATTCAGATTGCCATCCGACACCTTATTCCGAAGCAGTTGGAAGAACATGGCTTGACAAAAAAGCATTTCATGATTTCGCCCGAGTTGATTGAATACGTCATCGAACGATACACAATGGAATCAGGAGTGCGGGCACTCGAGAAAAAACTTGCCACACTTATCCGTGGAACAGCCAAGTTCGTGGCTTTCAATGAAACCTACAACCATAACCTATCCGAAGCCGAAATCATTAGAATCCTTGGTGCGCCCATCTTTCAACGCGACCGATACCAAGGAAACGATGTAGCCGGAGTGGTAACAGGCCTGGCCTACACATCAGTTGGCGGCGACATATTATTCATCGAATCCATCCTTAGCCATGGCAAAGGAAAGCTCACGTTAACAGGAAATCTCGGCGACGTAATGAAGGAATCTGCCGTATTGGCACTCACCTTTCTCAAGGCACACTGCCTCGAACTCGGCATAGACCCGCAGGTTTTCGACCTATGGGACATCCACATCCATGTGCCCGAAGGTGCCACACCAAAAGACGGCCCATCAGCAGGCGTCACCATGCTCACCTCGCTCGCGTCGCTCTTCACCCAAAGAAAAGTAAAACAGAATCTGGCCATGACAGGAGAGATAACGCTCCGAGGAAAAGTCCTCCCCGTAGGTGGCATAAAAGAGAAAATCCTAGCCGCAAAACGTGCAGGAATAAAGGAAATAATCATCTGCGAAGACAACCGAAAGGACATCGAAGACATCAAGCAGGATTACATAAAAGACCTCCAGTTTCATTATGTAAAGACCATGATGGAGGTGATAAACTATGCCCTGCTAGATGAAAAAGTCATCACCGCTATCGACTTCACCATCAAAAAAGAGCCAACAGTTTCCACCCTCGAAAACTGATTTCTTTAAAATATAATTTCATTTTGGGGGCGTCCGCCAGCAGCAGCAAGAGAAAAAATGCTGCTGCTGGCGGTCGGCGTGTTACAGGGGGCGCTATCGCTCTGTTTTTGCCGCCATCCCCCATCGCAAGACAAAGGCGGCAAAGAACCGCCTGAAACGGCGCCATTTCACTGCCTCGCCCAAGTTCTCGTCCGATAGCTACCGCCATCTTGACAGGTACAACTCGCATCAACTCCTCAAAAAACAGGAAACTACCACTCAAAACCAGACAAGCAACCCAAAATACCAGCAATAGTTCTCCAAAAAACAGAACTACTTCTCGAAAAAACAGTTGTACTTTTCCAAAAAACAGAACTACTTTTCAGAAAAACAGTTGTACTTTTCAGAAAAGTATAGCTCATTTTTAGGGTTTTAAGCGTAGTTTACACTCAACCAGCCTCAAAACCTCAACAAATATTCAAAAGTTCAATTGGAAGAATCGAAGTATGGAGAATTACTCCTTTCCAGCGCCTTTATCGCCCACAAAGTGGTCCTCAACGTTCTTAAACAAAACATTGAAAGTCGTCAAACTTCCATAACATCTCGTAATGTATTGCTGCATGTTCATCCGTTCCTCTTCCGTCAGCTTGTCATTCGAATTAACCCGTTGTTCCAGCACCCTAAGTCGGTCACGCAGCATCACAATCTTACCAAAAAATACGTCAATCGGAAATTCCTTCGGCTTCAAATTAGGATCTTTCGGTTTCAATATCATCGTTCCGCCAAGCCACCTGTTTCCCAATTCCACCCGTTCCTGAAGGTCAGAATATTTCTTGATTATATTCGTAAAAATCCTTTCCACATCGGCCAAACTCACCATATCTTCCGGCGGTTCCACCCCTTCCATCACTTCAAAATGCTGATAGTTTCTCGAAATCTCTTTCGTTCCATGCTTCATGAAAGTTATCGAATACGTAGTCGGTTTCACCTGGATGATAACCCCTTCTTCAAAATCAGGATGTTTCAATCTCGTGCCGATATACAAATAACGTGCGTCCATATTTTTTATAATTTTATTCGTAGGCAAAACTAAATAATTTTAAAGCAATCATCCCAAAAACTTAAGAAATCGATTAACTTTTCAATCCTTTAACCACCTTCAGCATCCTGTCTTTTCCGCTCAAATCCTTTTTGATTATTGTTTGATAATGATAATTATCCCGAATGAAATCAGCCAGTTCCTCTCCCCTACTCTCATTGATTTCAAAGCAGATTTTACCGCCATCGTTCAACTTGTTCTTGGCAAATTCAAGGATTGTTTTATAAAACAAAAGGGCATCGCCATCGTCCACAAATAAGGCAAGATGCGGCTCATGATCCAATACGTTCCTTTCCATCAAAACCATTTCATTTTTGGTAATGTATGGAGGATTTGAAACAATCAAATCAACCAAAGGCAAAGAATGCCAAGCATTATCATCAAGGATATCCACCTTTCTAAAATCAATGGAAACCGCATTCATATCAGCATTTTTCTTGGCCAAGACAAGGGCATTTTCAGAGACATCAATTGCCAAAACAGACTTTAAACTTGTACCCATTTTGGATTTCAAGGCGATTGGAATACAGCCGCTTCCGGTACCGATATCAATAATTGAAATGTTATCATTTTTATTTTCCTTGATGATCCAATCAACCAACTCTTCCGTTTCAGGGCGAGGAATCAGCACATGTTCATTGACCATTATCCTCAACCCAAAGAACATTGTCTCACCCAAAATATACTGAATGGGTTCCTGATTTTTAAGTCTCTCAATGATATTATTGAATCTTTCCAATTCATTGAAATCAATGGTTTCATCTCTCTTAATGGCCAAATCGGCAGGCTTGAAATTACAAACATAATCAAACGACCAACGGATAAATCCACTGATTTCATCCAAGGGATAATGCTCCTTTAAGCGCTCATTAAAGGCGTTTATTAAATCAGAAACGGTGTTGCCATTTTTGCTCATCGAGGCAATATTAATAAAAAGTTGTATTTTTGGACGGTCATGAATGATGAAAGATTTATAAAAAGATGCCTTCAGTTGGCCGCAAATGGCATGGGAAGAGTTGCTCCAAACCCAATGGTTGGCGGTGTTTTGGTGCATGATGGAATGATAATTGGCGAAGGCTTTCATCAGCAATTTGGCCATGCCCATGCCGAAGTGAATGCCATTGCGGATGCAGAAAAAAGGAATGAATCAATTCCTGAAAACACCGTGCTTTACGTCAACCTCGAACCTTGCAATCATCATGAAAAAACACCACCCTGCACCGAATTGATCATCTCAAAAGGAATAAAAAAAGTGGTGGTAGGCACTATGGATCCGCATTATAAAGTAAAAGGAAAAGGTATCGAAAGATTAAGACAAGCAGGGATAGAAGTAACCGTCAACGTCTGTGAAAAGGAATGCCATGAACTCAATAAAACATTCTTTACTTACCTCGAAAAACAAAGACCATACATCATTCTTAAATGGGCACAATCCATTGATTGCTATATCAGTTCTAGCAATATTGATTTAACATCGAAAAGAGATATCATCAGCAATGATTATTCCAGAAAATTAACTCATAAATGGAGGAGTGAATCGATGGCAATCATGGTAGGAACGAATACCGCCAAACATGATAACCCTCAATTGAATGTGCGCGATTGGTCTGGCAATAATCCTATCCGTATCACATTGGATAGAGGCTTAATTTTGCCTAATGACCTTCATTTATTTGATGGCACTGTCAAAACAATTATCTTCACAGAAAAAGACATGCCATCATCAAACAATCTTGAATACATCAAAATTGATTTCAATAAGGATACCATCATTCAACTTTTGGATGAACTTTATAAACACAACATTCAATCTCTTTTTGTGGAAGGTGGTGCATCCTTAATCAATTCTTTCATGGATGCCATATATTGGGATGAAGCCAGGATTTTCATTGGAAACAAGACACTTTGTGATGGAATAAAAGCTCCTGAAATTAGGGGAACTTATACAAACAAAGACATCATTGAAGACGATATTTTACTTGTTTATAAGAATCATTAATCGACTTTCAACGAAATTATACTATTTTATGTAGTTTTGCAGCCAATAAAAAAACTTCAAACAATGATAAACGATTCAAATAAGTTCTTTGGTGAAGGTCTTACCTACGATGATGTTTTATTGATTCCCAGCTATTCGGAAGTGTTGCCTCGAGATGTGGATACCTCAACCAATCTCACTAAGAAAATCAAGTTAAATGTGCCAATCGTATCTGCTGCCATGGATACGGTTACCAATTCTACGCTTGCCATAGCGATGGCACAGGAAGGTGGAATCGGAATCCTTCATAAGAACATGACCATTCAGGCACAGGCAGAGGAAGTCAGGAAGGTGAAACGTTCGGAAAGTGGGATGATTACTGACCCTATCACGCTTAAGGAAGATGCTTTGTTGAAGGAGGCTTTTGAACTGATGCGTGACAATAAAATTGGTGGCATTCCTATCGTTGGAAATGATAACGTTTTGGTAGGAATCCTTACCAACCGCGATATGCGATTCGAGAAAGACCTGACCAGACCTATAAAACAGGTGATGACGAAAGACAACCTCATCACTACAACTGGTGTCAAGAATCTTAAACAGGCCGAAGAGATTTTGCAGGAATACAAGATTGAAAAACTGCCTGTGGTGGACAAGAAAAAACGCCTTATCGGTTTGATTACATACAAAGACATCATTAAATTCAAGTCGCATCCGAATTCTTGCAAGGATGAATTCGGCAGATTGCGAGTTGGCGCTGCTGTGGGTGTTACAGCCGATGTGTTGGATAGAGTGAAGGCTTTGGTCAATGCCGGTGTAGATGTCATTACCATCGATACGGCACATGGACATACGAAGGGCGTTATCGATACCTTGAAAAAGGTGAAGAAGGCGTTCCCAAATCTTGAAGTCATTGCTGGAAACATTGCTACCGGTGCTGCAGCCATTGCTTTGGTTAAGGCTGGTGCTGATGGAGTCAAGGTGGGTATCGGTCCAGGTTCCATCTGTACCACTCGAGTCATAGCTGGTGTGGGTGTTCCGCAACTGACGGCCATTTACGAGGTTGCCAAAGCAATAAAAAACACCGGAGTGCCCATCATTGCCGATGGGGGAATTCGTTTTACCGGCGATATTGCCAAAGCCATTGCAGCAGGTGCTCATTGCATCATGGCAGGTTCCTTGTTTGCTGGGGTTGAGGAATCTCCTGGCGAAACAATCATTTATGAAGGCCGTAAGTTCAAATCATACCGTGGAATGGGCTCGATAGAGGCAATGGAACAAGGCTCGAGAGACCGCTATTTCCAAGATATGGAAGACGATATCAAGAAGTTTGTGCCCGAAGGCATAGTGGGCAGAGTGCCATTCAAGGGTTCCTTGTCGGAGGTGATGTATCAGTTGATAGGCGGTCTCAAGGCAGGTATGGGCTATTGCGGAACGCCTACCATCAAAGAATTACAGAAGGCGAAATTCATCCGCATCACTTCTGCCGGCATGAAGGAAAGCCATCCCCACGATATTTTCATTACCAAAGAAGCCCCAAACTACAGCCGATAAAAGTATATCATAAACCAATAGGAAGCCGCTTTTAGCAATAAGAGCGGCTTTTTTATTGATGATGATGAACGTATGATGGCTCACGCGAAGCTATTATAATATCATCATGAACATCAATCGAACCCTGAGATTATATATCATAACAACCAATTACGTTTGTGAAAGTTCCTACTATTGGCGGCGAAGTTCCTCCGATAGGGGACGAAGTTCCTCCGATAGGCGGCGAAGTTCCTCCGATAGGGGACGAAGTTCCTCCGATGATTGTCAATTTTGCCATCGATGTACTCATTTATCTATTTTTTTCTACTTTTGCTGCCCTTAAAAGAATAAAATATAATTGAATATGTCATTAAACAAGATTATCGAGCTGCTTGGCTCCAATTCGGATTCCTTGCTGAAACATGAATGCAAAACCATCAAGAATAATGAAATCCATCATCCTGGTGGCGATTTCGTAGATCGTATTTTCAAGGATTCAAACAGGAATTCTCAAGTGTTGAGAAACCTGGATGCCATTTACAATCATGGACGGTTGGCCGGAACAGGATATGTTTCCATTCTTCCCGTCGATCAGGGAATAGAACATTCAGGAGGGGCATCCTTTGCTCCGAACCCAATATATTTTGATCCTGAAAACATCGTAAAGCTCGCCATAGAAGGTCAATGCAATGCCGTAGCTTCTACGTTTGGTGTGCTTGGCAATATAGCAAGAAAATATGCCCACAAGATTCCTTTCATCGTGAAGATTAACCATAATGAATTCCTTACTTACCCAAATAAGTTCGACCAGATCATGTTTGGCTCTGTAGAAGATGCCTGGAACATGGGAGCGGCAGCTGTAGGGGCAACGATTTATTATGGTTCGGATGAATCGGCAAGGCAGATAGTTGAAGTGGCTGAAGCATTCGAATATGCCCACGAATTAGGCATGGCTACTGTTCTTTGGTGCTACTTGAGGAATCCTGAATTCAAGAAAGCCGGGGTCGATTATCATAACTCTGCCGATTTGACAGGACAGGCAAACCATCTTGGCGTAACCATTCAGGCGGATATCATCAAGCAAAAACTGCCTACCAACAATGGCGGATATAATGCTTTGAACTTCGGCAAGACGCATAAGAAAGTATATTCTGACTTGACCACCGACCACCCAATTGATTTGTGCCGTTATCAGGTGGCCAACTGTTATATGGGCCGTGTAGGCTTGATCAATTCTGGTGGAGAATCCAAAGGTGCTTCCGATATGGCCGATGCAGTAACTACCGCGGTAATAAACAAACGAGCTGGTGGTCATGGACTTATCTCTGGCAGAAAAGCATTCCAGAAGCCGATGAAAGATGGTGTCGAATTGCTAAATGCCATTCAGGATGTATATCTGTCGCCTGAAATCACCATTGCATAAGCTGCGAATAGAAACGAATCAAGAATAATAAATACTTAATCCATTAATAACATGAGTTGGTTTAAAAGAATAAAGGAAGGCATCACCACTTCTACGAATGAAAAGAAGGAAACGCCGGAAGGCTTGTGGTATAAATGCCCATCTTGCAAAAACATCATGACATCGGGAGACCATAAGGACAATTGCTATGTATGCAGTTCCTGTAATAATCATGCGAGGATTGGGTCGGAGGAATATTTTTCGCTGTTGTTCGATGATAACCTGTTTGATGAGCTGAATGCCGAGTTGGAATCTGCCGACCCACTGAATTTTGTTGATACCAAACCGTATGTTGACCGATTGAAGGCCACGATAGAAAAGACCGAACTTAAGGATGCCATCCGAACGGCCATTGGCAATGTTGATGACATGAATCTGGTTATTGCCTGCATGGATTTTACCTTCATAGGAGGCAGCATGGGCTCGGTGGTGGGCGAAAAGATTGCCCGTGCCATCGACTACTGCGTTGAAAACAAAACTCCATTGCTCATCATCTCCAAATCAGGTGGAGCGAGGATGATGGAAGCGGCTTATTCCCTGATGCAGATGGCCAAGACTTCGGCCAAGCTGACTCAACTTGCTGCTGCCGGCATCCCATTCATCTCCTTGATGACGGACCCTACTACCGGTGGTGTTACGGCTTCGTTTTCCATGCTTGGCGACTTGAACATTGCCGAACCTGGCGCTTTGATAGGTTTTGCAGGACCGAGGGTGGTGAAAGAAACCATAGGCAAGGATTTGCCAAAGGGATTCCAGACTTCGGAGTTTGTGTTGGAGCATGGTTTCCTCGACATGATTGTGGACCGCAAGGAACTGAAGGCAACCATCTCGAAGTTGCTGAAACACTTCGCGAACTGATAAAACAGAATTGTTAATTGATGCCTTCTATCCTATCGATGAAGACATTGATAAGCTTACATTCGTTGTTCAAGGATAAGACATCCTCCCAAACTTTAGTCATTACATTAAAAAATCATTCATCTTGAGATTCCCGATTCTTATGTGAATGACCTTGGGAGGCGGTTCCCGAAACATTATTCTGGTTGAAAAATCACTGTCCTTGCTGATGATGGTAAGATTATTCGCCTTGGCATAATTCCAAATCCTTTCATCATCCCAATCATCGCCCAAATCCATTTGATGAACATATTCATCATGGTTCCACAGTGAAAAATAATAAGGGAGGTTTACATCTACCAAAAACTTTTTCATGCCACGTCCTTAATGACAAAATGCCTGTTCATCAACTCGGCGGCAAAACGAAGGCAAGCCTTGATATCGTCCGATTCGAGCATGGGATATTGTTTCAGGATTTCTTCCTCCCGCTCTCCGGCACTTAAATATTCCAAGATGGTCTGCACGGTAATTCTCTTGCCTCTTATCGTAGGTTTGCCATTGCAAATCTTTTCATCTATCGTGATTCTGTCCATTAAGGTTTCCATGTTTTTACAATTATTTGTATGCAAAAATACACAATTAAAAGTATTTGAACCATCCATTTTCAATTCCCAAGATTCTTAAACAAAAAAAATCCTGTAATGAAATGGTTTCATTGCGGGATTCTTTATTTCTTTTGAGCGGTTAAAGGAAAAATCAAAATCTTAAGCATCAAATAACTCCAATTTAGGAATTTGGAACCTTACGGAAGTTTCGGATGACTCCCATAGACGTCTATGGAACCTTACGGAAGTTTCGGATGACTCCCAGAGACGTCTATGGAACCTTACGGAAGTTTCGGATGACACCCATAGACGTCTA
>CAIWCG010000148.1 GCA_903911135.1 uncultured Bacteroidota bacterium | reverse complement strand
TGGTTACCACTCATCGATCAATGGTTACCACTCATCAATCAATGGTTACCACTCATCGATCAATGGTTACCACTCATCAATCAATGGTTACCACTCATCCATCAATGGTTACCACTCATCCATCAATGGTTACCACTCATCCATCAATGGTTACCAATCATCCATCAATGGTTACCACTCATCCATCAATGCTCAACATGATGACAAATATGCTTGAAAACTACCATTTAATTCAAAATCATCGTGATATTCAGTCATCAAAAATAAAAATAGCTATAAGCAATAATAATAATTAAATGAAAAAAAAGAAAACAGTAGCCGCCGACCAAAAGGATGTCGCAGGCGAAATGGGTGCCAATGGTGTGGCTGACACAGGCACAAACGGAATCAGCAGAGAAATCATCGATTCTTCCAAGAAATTGGTCAAGAATGAAAAGGCAAACATTGCCAGAGCCGAAAACAAGATGAGGGAGGTATTGATGAAACAGATTCGTGATGAAAAAAAGGAGCTTGAAAAGCTGTTGAAAGAGACCAAATCCTGTCTTTATGGCACTAAAAACCAAAGCCAGAGGGAGACGGATGAAATCTTGGAAACAGGCAAACGGATGGGACTTGCATTGACCCCGAAGGATGCCCGAATGATTAAAAGGGAGTTGAAGAGTTTAACGGCAGCGGGAAGCCAAAACTCAATGGCTCATGCACTGAAAACGATGGAGCAAAGGGTGGGAAAACGAGGCACCATCTTTATCCTTATGTCGGTTATCTGGATAATCAAGGCAGCATGCCCCATGCCAGCAAATGCCAGTGCATACCAAGTGAAGGCGAAGGCTTTGGCTACCATACAGACCGCCGATGCAGCGGGGTATTTCTCGCCTGCTTTTTCTGGCCTTGCCCTGCTGATAACCAATACCAGCGATCTGTTTGATGCCATCGAAGCTTTTGAAGCCGATGATGGTACCGGAAGCAGCGAAGCCGTAGAGGCAGCGGTGGCCTTGGTAAAGATTTCGATTGATTTGCTGGTAGCGTATGTAAACAAGCTCTGTTTAGCCGACCAAACCAATGCTTCAGCCATCATTGCCGCTGCAGGAATGAAGGAGGTGCATAAAAAACCGAAGAATGTGAAGCCTGATTTCTCCATTGAACAAGGTGCTACAGGCGAAGTGAAATTGACTTCTTTGGCTGGTAAATTCGGAGGAAAACGTGTTGCCACTAACTACTATTGGCAGTATGGACTGAAGGCGGGCATAACCATGACATGGATCAACTTGCCTGATACCGTAAACCGATGTAAAACAACAGCCACAGGCATGCCGATAGATACGGTAGTCTTTTTCCGTAAAGCCACGCGTACCGCCAGAGGAGGGCTCTCTCCCTGGTCTGCACCGATAGCGATTTCGCCTAAATAATTTTTTAGTTATGAGTTATGAATTATGAGTGATGAATTCTTTTCACTCATAACTCATAACTCTTAATTCATAACTTATAACTCTTTTTTTTATTTCATGATGATGTATTGATAATAGCATCGCCTTTAGCGTGCCATCATCAATACATCATCGTTATGATACGGATTATTCGCCTGATGTTTTAATGATATATCGGTCGTTCAGATACTGTATCCAATTCCTTTGCCTATCCGTTTCGGCAAATAGCGAAAGGGCAGCAAAGAAGTCCTCAAAAGTGGTAGTGGCGAAGGTCTTTTGGCCATAATCGGTCAATAGTTTTTGGTATTCATTCAAATCTTCCACCACACTTTCATTTCCTTCTGGATATAAGTTGACGAACAGGAAGTCGTCGAAGTTTTCTTGCTCCCTGAACAAATGTCCTAATAAATGGGTCCTTCCAGTATGAGAGTAGGCATTCTGATGCACCTTATAAACCGTTTCAGGATGGAATAAGCCCGACTCTGATTGGAGCACAAAGAAATTCGGACCGACACCATAAGACCTTACAAGGTACCTTAGAGAGGCCTTCGGGGCACCTTCAGAGAATTTTATTTCAAAGCCGATGAATTTATATCCCTCATCAAGCGTGCGGTAGGCTATGTAAGCTTGAAATACAATATTAGCAAGCAAGGGATTATCAGAGACCCTTGGAAATTGTATGTCAATATCATAGATTGATTCCATGTTCAGGCCATACAGGTGGTTAAAAACCCTTATTGCAAGCGACTTTTCCGTAACCAGGGGCAAGAAAAAATTATAAGCGATGTTCTTTTTGTTTAAGGTATCGAATATCCATTGTGGTTGGATAGTGTTATGCCTAGTTATCCTTTGAAAAATATCATAGCCGTCATAGAAAACTTTTCCATCATTGCCATCTTGTCCTGAAAGGAAATAATTTTGCTGATTTTCCAATTCCAATTCTTCAATTAATTTAGGGTTCGTTTTACCATAGAAATAAATCAATTGATGCTTGCCGGCCAAGTGTTTAAAATTATAATTGCTCATGATTATTTATTCTTTAATAAGGCGAAAGTAGCAATATATATTACATCAGGCATTTGCAAGCATCAAGCAAACATTGATAGGCATGCATGATCCCGTGTTGGTTCTAGGATAAATGGACATTAAAGAACAATCCGATCATATCATCATCAACGAACAGCAGGTTCTCCATCCATAATGAATCAACACCATGAATCGGTCGTTTATTTCATGAAGATGTCTTGATAATAGCATCGCTTTTAGCGTGCCATCATCAAGATATCATGCAGCAAAATCTTGAAACAACTCGCCTATTTCGAAAGCTCCAAGCCATTCAATGTAGCCTTGTCTTCCGGTCTGTTCAATAAGGCCTTCTGGAAGAAATCCTTGGCATCTGCTTTCTGATTCAGCTTCAACGCATTCCAACCCGCCAACGACAAGGCATCGAAATCGAAAGGATAGCATTGAAGGAATGCGTCTAGATACTTCTTCGCATTTGCATAGTCTTTCGTGTTGTAATAGAGGAGCGCAATGCGGTAGTTCACCGTAGCGTTTTTGGGGTCTATCTTGAGAATTTCGAGATACTGTTTCGTCACATCCTCCCACTTGGGAATGACAGAAAGCGGATAGACGATACCCATCCGAGCCTCAATGGAATTGGGCGAAATGGCAATGGCTTTTTGATAATAACCGATGGCATCGGTGTACTTCCCTGCCATATAATTCAACCATCCCAAGCGAAGGTTGACATCATAATTGGTTTCGGAATAGACGAGTTTCAAAACCTCAGAAGCCCTATCATAAAGCTTGCTTGCCTCCAAGCCATAGCTGTCGGAAAAGGCTTTCTTTTGTGCTGCAAAATCTTGTGCATTGAGCACCATGCTTACGGTGGCGAACAGTATCGCCGTGATGATTTTTTTCATTTTTTATAAATTTATTTTTAATCCTAAAGTAATATAATTGTTCTTGTAATTAGTGAACACCAAATGTCCAGTATCAGCCAGTCCATTGCAGGTATAGAACCAACTTTGACTATCCTGATACTGATAATCAAAATAAACATGAAACACCTTTGAAATGGGGCAGAACAGGGTAGCACCCAAACGATTGTTCGTGATATCGGAATTGTTGAAGAAGACCGTTCCGTTCTGCTCGTTCGAATGCTCCAAGTCCCCATGTGAACCATACAGAGTTAACCAACAATAACGATGCAGCTTGGCCGTAATGTTCAGCTGTGAAATCAAATCTCCATTGAGCGAATCGGTAAGATATTTCACCTGTGGTGTGATGCTGAAACGCGTGTCTCCAAAGGGATAGTAAGCCAGGGAAGCACCCGCCTGCAACTGTTTCATCGAGGCGAAGTTGGAGATACTTATGTTGCCCTCAAGCGCTACATGGCTCACTTGTTTTTTCAAAGAAACACCGGCAATGAAATTGGTAACCGTCCCCGATAGCTTTAGAAAAGAAAACGACCGGATGAAAGTGTCGGGAGGATTAGAATTAGGCAGCGTTTTTTGATAACGAAGATCTTGATAGGTGGTAACGATTGCATCGCCACTACCACTGATGTAATGGAAGAAAGGAGTGACGCTTCCATTCTTGAAAGCGATGGTTCCATTGATGTAAAACTGCGATTGTTTTGTTTGGAAAGCAGCGGAAACACTGGTATCAGGACCAATCTTTGGAAGTATGCCACCTGCATTTGATTTAGGTTCTACTGTAGCCGCAACTCTTTGTTCATTGTTAATGACAGCAGATTTATAGGCTGCATAAATCGAGAATACGGAAGATAAATTGACGTTCAATCCAAGCAAACCGTTGTTGATGTTTCCCATCAGTTTCTGCGACCCATAGAAATGTGTTGGACCGTATAGATGAGCCTTGTCATTGTTGTAATTATCAGTGAATGAAGTGCCACCTTCTACATATGCGCTTTCAATGATACGTGTTTCTGGTAGCAACAGATACTTCTTTAAATCAGCACTCATCAGCCCTTGTATTCTTTTCATCTGCGTAGTGTTTCCAAGGTTATAATAATTAAGATTGAGCATCGTCAAGGCATCGACATCAGATGAATCCTTGCCTAAGATGGTGTTGTAATAATTGATGGAAGCAAAGTAGTTTCCAAGCATGTAATGGGCATATCCCATACGTTTTTCGCCATAGGCAGAAAGTGCATTTGCGGCTTCGGCTTCCTTGCCATGAACTATCAATTCCTTCCAGCTTGCATTGATGTAATCGTTGTAAGTAAGTGTGTCGTAATGCTCCACTTGAGCCATTCCCGACAAACAAAACAGGATGAACATTAATGCTATAATTCCTTTAACCATATTGCTTTTGCTGTTGTTGTTTTATTGCCTTCCTTTATTATAATTTCCTTGAATCCATTGCTGTCCAAGGATATCCTGCATTGAATTTCTTTCAAGACCATTGCACCAACTTTGCTTCTTGATGTAGATTCCAATTCCATTTTGGTGGTATAATTGAGACTGTCGGCATCCATGTATTTCAATTGATAATCTGCCTTGACCGCTTGAAAGAATGGCGCTGTCAAATCCTGTATATATTCAACTACGAGATTGTTCTTGAATGTCAAGGCATAGTTTTCTTCAACAGATAGATTCATATAATATCCAAGAAAAACCTTGTAGCATCCCAAATAGAAATGATAAAGGAATGACTTCTTGTCACCTTCAAAATCAGTAAAACGAAAGACTACTCCATCATTAACAAACCATGCACAGGTCTTGTTTTCCTTGCAATAGATATACAACTGGTTCCATGAATCGGTAAAGACCTCCCACGATTCTTTCTTTCCTTGCCATTCCCAATTCAGCTTGCTTCCCGGGATAAGATTAAAGGTATTTTTCAAGAGAACATTTATTTCCGGATTGCATATCAACTCGCCTTCTTTAGGAATGTCGAAAGTCTTCAGTTCATAATTCTTTTCTTTTCTGATGATGTAGGAACCTATGGGATAATTATAGGTCTTTTCTCCAACTTGAGGAGTCAACTGCATTTGAAAATGCAAGTGCGGTTCGGGTGAACGCCCTGAATTGCCGCAGGTTGCAATCAAGTCGCCACGTTTTACGTAATCTCCAACTTTAACCTTGAAAGATTCTTTCTTGAGATGACTTAATTGTGAATACAAACCCAATCCATGATTGATGACAATGCTGTTTCCCCAGTTTTCCTTGGTGTTCACATCGGTAATGATGTTGTCTTCAATGTTATCTGCAATCGTTGCCACATAACCATCTCCAGGCGCTAAAACAGGTTTGTTGTAGCAATAGAAATCATCAACAGAAACGCCTGGATGCTGGTAGGATTTCAACTCATCATCCAAGACAATGAAATCAAAAGCCTTGCTCCAATCGCCCAAGTGGGTAATCTTTCCATCATGTGCCTGCGAAACCATCCATTCACTCCAGAAAGGCAAAGAAATTGGATAATATTTGCTGTACTGATAGTTTTTTGAGGAAGCAAGAAAGTGATACAGGTTCTTCTCTGGCGATGAATATTGCACTACAACCGGATGTAAATAGTTAACAGCAAATCGCCATTTCAAAAGATACAAAAACAATAGGGTAGTGATAGTAAATGCAATGGTATATGCCGGCAAATGAAAAGGGAGAAGTATGTCGCCCATGCCATAATGCAACAAGGCAACCATGGGCACCAACAGCACTATAATGACATAAGAAAACGTACTTGGAATTACAAAAAAACCGCCGATTGCTATAGCCATGAAGATATAATTGGAACCAACAAACAATTCATTGAGATCTCTAGTATTGATGCCTGCGATGGAATAAAAAACATAAGCACAACCAAAGCCGATTATGGCAAGGGTAAATGATATTCTTGAATAAAAAAACAATCCTACCGCAATTATCAACCCTACTAAAACATTGCTCTGAAAAAATACAGAACCTAATGATCTTAGGAAGGTAATTATAATCTCGGGCAATGCTAGATTATTGAAACCATTTATAAAATCTTTGTAGCCAATGATATTGTTTGAAATCATCGGATGCAATTGTGTGAAATATTTTGTAGAGAGCAATATTATCCAGAAAGCAAACAGAAAAGGAAAGCTTAAATAGGGCAAATGATATTTATTAAAAAGACCTTGAAAGCCCAAGGTCAACAGTAAAGTAAGTAATGCAACGATGGGCAACAAAACAAAAAAGAAAGAATTCATTTCAAAGAAAGCACCCATGCCCATGCCTACCATTGCCGCACTAAAACCATATAATCCTTCCCGGATAAAGATGGAATTCAAGGAAGAAATATTGGCAATGATATTGGTAAATAATACCGCCAACAGACCCGATATACCGATATAAGGATTGATACAGGAGGCAAGAATCAAGAGCACGCCATACCACTTGCTGCGGGCAAAGAATATTTGTGAATAACTATACAGGAATCCATCAAAATGCAGGGCGAGATTAATTCTTGAATTCAGGCTTCTCAATTTTTATTGAACTAATTATTAATAGTTGTTAAAACAAGTAATTGGACCTAATTTAAGCCCATAAATTGCTTTTAGTTTTGAAAATGTAGCTTCTAATTGAACGGTGGGCGTGACTCCTACCGTTCGAGGAATGGCAACATTTGTCTCCGGAAATTCATCCTTAACAACTATTTTAGCTTGTAATGGCATATTAATTTAACAATTAACTGTTAAAATATGAATCATTTAAGCCAATTTGAACTTCTTGAGATAACTTGGCATTTCTTCTTGAGAAGTCAAAGTATCAACGGTTTCTTTCCTTCGGATAAGGTGGACATTATTCTTCATGTCAATCATCACCACATTGGGTCTCATAGCAATAAATTGCATCCATTGCGTCATATTGTATGCCCCCACTTTATGCACCACCACTTGTGCACCTTTATTCAATGGAGGAAGGTTGATGCTCTCACGAATCTTGTCGATATTCATGCAAAGAGGTCCATACATCACCACATCTTCGGTATGATGAGTGAACTCTTGGGCAGGAGAAATTTTATGCTCGTACCAGAAGGCAGTGAACAGAATATTTACGCCAAAGTCCATGATCATAGCCTTTCTTCCATCAGAAAGTCGCTTGTTTGCCAACACGGTTCCCAATAAATATCCTGCATCATCAATCATAGCACGACCCGTCTCAAGAATCAGCAATGGCAGTTCCTCTTGTTTGAAATCATAACTAAGGATAGTGCTGGTAATTGCTTCGGCATACTCATCAAAACCAGGGCTGATATCGTTGCCCGGAAGATAGGAACCACGGAGCGTATTGGTAGAAGCAAAGCCACCGCCCATGTCGATATATTGAATGGCTTTATTCCATTTTGCTTTGATGTTTATGGCTAGGTCGCAAAGCTTGGCAGCCGCAATTGCGTAGGCATTGGAAGTAAGCATGAATGTGCCTATGTGGGTATGCAAACCTACCAACTCCAAGTTCTCGGTATTCATGATTTTAGTGATGGCATTCCAGGCACCGAATGATTCATAATTGAATCCGAAACGATCCCACAAAGGATATACTCCAACATCCATATTGACACGGATGGCCACCTTTGCCTTCTTGTTCAATTTGTCGCAAACTTCAATCAAATCATACAGTTCATCGAAGTGATCAATATGAATCATGGACTCATTCTCAACTGCACGTTTTAATTCTGCCAAACTTTTTTCAGGACCATTGAAAATAATCTTGTTTCCGGGCACACCATTTCGAATGGCCTTCTCATATTCAAAGCCGCTAACCACCTCTGCCCATGAGCCTTCCTGATGAAAGACATTGCATACGGCATCCAGATAATTGGTCTTGTAGGACCAAGCAAATTGCACCTTTGGGTATCTAGTTTTAAAGGCTCTTTGAGCACTTTGGTATGTTTTTCTAATGGTTTTCTCCGATATCACAAAGCATGGAGAGCCATATTCATCAATGATTCTCTTCACCGGCACAGCATCGATGTGAGTAACTGGGGCATACTCTGTTCGGGTGCCAAATTTGTTCATCAATCCTGCATTCATCTTCCTGATGGAAGGACGCTCGTATCTTAATTTTTCTTTTGCTGACATATCTTTATTTATTTGATTTTAATTTTCTCCAAATGCTGATACCTGCTGAAACTGGGCGATATCAATGATCATATCCCAAGAGTAGCGAATGAAAACCTTGCCTACTTCATATTTGTCATAAGGTTTTACTTTCTGACCCAATGCCATTTTTACCAATGCTTCCGGCTGATTCTGTCCTGCACCAACGGTAAGATAAATCCAAGCAGGGAAGCGTGGGTTTATCTCCATAATGTAAGGCTTTCCATCCACCGTTCTCATCACCTCCAGCTCGAATCCACCTTTCCATTTGGTTACCTTGATGAACTTCTTTGCCAAATCAACCAATGATTGATCTTCTAAAGTAACTCCTGCCCATGCTTTTCCTTTATCTGTAATGAATAGTTTGCGCATCGGCACGGCAGATATGGTTGTTCCTGTTCCATCACCCAAAGCAGCAATATTTATTTCGGTTCCTGTGATGAATTCTTGAACAATAATTGGCAATCCCCATTTAGCTTCCAACTTATGAAAAGCCTTTTGTGCCTGTTCTAATGTTTGACAAATAGATGCCTCATAATATTTCCCCTTAACAACGAGTGGGTAACCAAATTCCTTCACTAACCCTGGTAATTCCGACGTAGAATAAATGGTTTTATCTCTTGGAACATAGAAATTATTCTTGCTGCAGAAGGCAAACAGATTCACCTTATCCCTTGCTTCAAATTGTTCTGCCGTAGGGAGAAAGGTTTCGATACCCATCTCTCTTAATTTTGGCGAAAGCTTGATGAAATTATACAACTCTGCATCAAAATTCGGAATCAACACGTCTATTTTCTCCTTCTCCTGGATGTATTCCAAACGATTCAACAAGGCTTCGCTACCCGCTGATGGATAAGGAATCTGATAAGTCTTGTCGGCCATACCTTCCATGTAAATTCCGGGTTCCAGAGACTCATAAGATAGCCCTATAATGTGAACTTCGTAATCTTTCCCATCTCTTACACCACGGATAACGGCAATTCCAGGCCCAGGACTGTCAACAGCGTTCAAGCCGGTGACGGCAACGGTAATTTTTCTTTTCTTATCCATTGTTATCAAGCAAATAATAGTCCTTCAACTCATTCATGAATTCGTCGATATCCCTTTCCAAGGTGGGCTTCTCCACATCATACTTGGCAAAGAGGAATTTCTTGATCTCTTCAATGTTTTTTCCTTCCTTCAGTTGCTGAATGATGTCGGTGGCAACTGGATTGGTGGAGAAAGAATCCCCATTCATGGGGTTAAAAAGGTAACCTGATTCGCTCACGGCGATGTTTGCATACAATTTCATATATTTTCTTGTTTGGTTTATTTATTTCCTAGCGTGGAGGTGGATTTCCTTCCATTCCATCGGGTGGGGGAGGGGGACGATTTCCTTCTGGTCCGCCTTCTGGTGGTGGTCTTCGGCCTTCTCTTGGTGGTGGTCCGCCTGGTCTTGGCGGTGGCGGTCCTTGTGGCCCTATTTGTTTGACGGCATCATTTATCCACTGATCGAACTTTACCTTTTGTTCGCCATTGCAAATCTTTCTTAAGGCAATGAAATGTTTCGTTATGAGCAGTTGCTTCTGTATTTCGAGTTGGCCTATCTGTTCCGAAAGATCTTTCATCTTCACAGTGTCGCTGTTATCCGTTTTTACTAGGTCAAACAGTTGATTTCGAAGTCTGTTTATCCTATCATCGACACCTTTTCTTGCTTCGAAGTGTGCCGTACGCAAATCCGCAAATGCCTTACTTTGTTCTGCGCTTAAACTCAAGTCTTTCTCTATCGAACCCTTCGGTCTGTCGCCTCTTTCGTGCGGTGGTGGACCCATTTCTTGCCCATGCTCCATTTTATTCCACAAAATCCAACAAAATCCAATCGTTCCCATGTTCATTACCACCAATACTATCAGCAGATAATGCAAAATCCTGTTTTCCTTAAAGAAGTTCATGACGATTAATAATTATTTTGTGATTCATCCAGACGATAATCGCTCACCAAATCATAATTCCTTGACGCTTTCGTCTCATTGCTGCCCATGTTTTTCGAAAGATACACGAAAGTGAACGCATTCACCACTAGCAGCACCAGTACTACCGCCAAACTTTGCCTGAAAAACAAGGAACGCCCCAACATCGGCTCCTTCACCGTCTGCATTCGGTTCATGGTTTTCTCATACAGGAAGGCATTCGGCTCCACCTGCGAGATTCTTTGCAGCACCTCCAAGGTGGCATCCACTTCATCCGATATGTTCTTTTCTTTTTTCATCTGATTATCCATTTAGAAGAATGTATTTTTATAAACTTGCGCATCCACGCAAAATATTTTTGATTATTTGTTCTTTTTATAATAGTTTTCCAGCTTCGTCTGCAAATTTTTCTTGGCCCTGAACAAGAGCGATTCCACCGAAGCCACGCTTATTTCCATCACCTCCGCTATTTCCTTGTAAGTCAAACCCTCTACATTGCACAGCGTGAAGGCAATGCGCTGATTTTCGCCCAAACTTTCGATGGCCTGAAACAGAATCTTCACCCTTTCCTTGTCTTCCAGCACTATCCCGGGGTGCTTCATGTCATTCGGCAAGGCACGGTGCTCCTCATCGTTCAAACCAAACAGACTCTGCACAAAAGCAAACCGTTTCTTCGCCTTCGCTGCCTTCTGATGGTCCAAACATTTCGTTATCGTGATGCGATAAATCCAAGTACTCACGGACGATTTCCGTTCAAACGAGGCAATCGACTTAAACACCTCGATAAACACCTCCTGCGTCACATCTTCAGCATCTTCCTCGTTCTTCAAAAAGCCCAAACAAGTGTTATAAACCCGTTTTCCATAGTCATCCATCAGCTCCCTGAAAGCCCGCTCCTCCTTTGATACCAGGCGTTCCAACAAAGCTGCGTCTGCATGATCCATGTATGATTTGTTTTCCAAGTTTGCGAAATTAGCCAAAAGATTTAATGCCGTATAGAGTCGCTCCCCATCGCAATAGTTTATCTGATGCGATAATTTATTTTAAATGATTGCATCATATTATAGGACATGATAAAATTATTGATGATGATAAGCAGCATGATTTCGATACCATGATTATAGCCCGAAAAGGCGCTATAATTATTGTATCAATTAAGAGGTAGCTGCCCGATACCTATAGGCATTCATTTATTTTTAATCATTGATGATATTCATTGATGATTATGACAGGTGAAATTGGGGGACAAAATGCTGAATTTACGAGGCAAAAATCCTCCACCAAAACGCAACTCGAAAAGAACTCAAAAAAGAATGGAAATAATAGGAGATATTTAGGCAAAAATAGGAGACATGTATCCTTTAACCGATCGAGAATAGGAAACATGTCTCCCGTTTTCGTTAATTTGTCTCCCAGAATCGTCAATTTACCTCCCGTTTTCGCTCACTTCTCTACTGTTTTTGCTTACTTCTCTACTGTTTCAGCTTTTTTGAATCAAGGAAATACAAGTTTTAGTCGTATATTTATATTAATTATCAATGCATTTGCATGTAATTGTTGAGTTTTTCATGGTTTTGCACCAAATTTTTGCCAAGTTCCTCCAATATTCAATAAAAATTGTCTCAAAAATAGCCCTAAAAAGACCATTTTTTCCAGTCTGTTTTGAGTCTTCTTCGAGTCCATTATCATCCATAATAATCATCATCAAAAATCAAGAAAATCGTAGCTCAAAAATTCCAAAATATTTAATGATAATAGCCCATTTTCTTGGGCCATCATCATCAAATCATCCATAAAATCCAAACCCGCTTAAAGATTTATCCGCTCATGTCGCTTATTTTTCGTATTTTTGCCACCTTCCATAAAAATCAAGCAGGTAATAGAAAAGAATGATAGTTTTAAATAATATAAGTTTTGAATTTGGGTCGAGATACCTATATAAAGACACGAGCTGGCACATAAAACCGAAACAAAAAATCGGACTTATTGGCGCAAACGGTACCGGAAAATCCACTTTGCTGCGCATAATTGTAGGTGAATATTCCATCGAAGGTGGGGAGATTACCAGAAGAAAGGACTGTAAGATCGGGTTTCTCAACCAAGACTTGTTGTCTTATCAATCCGACGACGATATTCTGACGGTTGCCTGCGAGGCTTTCGAACGCGAAAACCAGTTGCACAAGGAAATCGACGAGATTCTCATACGCATGGAGCATGATCACAGCGATGAGATCATGCATCAGCTGCATGATAAGCAACATGAGTTCGATGTCTTGGATGGCTACAATATCAAGAACAAAGCCGAGAAGGTGTTGGAAGGATTGGGCTTTTTGACTAGCGATTTGACCCGCCCGTTGAAAGAATTCTCCGGTGGTTGGCGCATGCGCGTAATGTTGGCTAAGATATTGCTCCAGAAGCCTGACCTTTTGCTCTTGGATGAGCCTACTAACCACTTGGATCTTCCCAGTATCAAATGGATTGAGGACTATTTGGTCAATTATGATGGCGCTGTCATCGTGGTGTCTCACGATAGGTACTTCCTGGATAAGATTTGCGATCGGATAGTGGAAGTTGCCAACCAAAAACTGACTACTTACGTGGGGAATTATTCCCATTATAGAATTGAGAAGGTAGAACGTGAGGAGTTGCAGAAGAATCAGTTCGCCAACCAGCAGGCTTACATCAAGGAGCAGGAACAATTGATCAACCGGTTTCGTGCAAAAGCCTCGAAGGCTAAGATGGCCCAGTCACGGATTAAACAATTGGAGAAGTTGGAGCGCATAGACGATGTGGAATCGGACAATGCCAGCATCAAGTTTTCATTTAAGTTCACCAAGAATCCCGGAAAGACCATCATCGAACTAAAAAACATCAGCAAAGCTTACCCTGACATCGAGATATTGAAAGATGCCGAAGCAACGATACTTAGAGGCGACAAGATAGCTCTCATCGGAGCCAATGGTAAGGGGAAATCCACCTTGCTGCGTATCATTGACGGCAGTGAGGAGTTCACCGGACACCGTGAGTTGGGATATAACGTAACCAAGACTTTCTATGCCCAGCATCAGTTGGAAGCATTGAACATCGAGAATAACCTTATGGAGGAGTTGATTGACCTTACTCCCGGTCAGAATGAAACTACCTTGAGGACTTTGCTCGGTTCGTTCCTGTTTCATGGCGATGATGTGTTCAAGAAGATTAAAGTTTTGAGCGGAGGGGAAAAATCCAGGGTGGCATTGGCCAAATCCCTGTTGATGGATTCCAATTTCCTGCTGCTGGATGAGCCTACCAACCACTTGGATATGCAATCGGTGAACATGCTGATACAGGTGATGAACAAATTTGAAGGAACCTTCATTGTGGTGTCTCACGACCGTTTCTTTTTGTCCTCCATTGCCAACAAGATTTGGTTTATCGAAGACAAGAAGATCAAGGAATATCCAGGAACGTATGATGAATTCGAAGAATGGGATGCCAAGCGAAAACAGAAGCCTGTAGAAGTGAAGAAAGCCCCTGTTCAAGTGTTGGAGCCTGCCAAAAACAACAACCATAAGGCCATTGACAAGCAGAAGGATATGGAACAAAAGAAGAAATTGCAGACATTGGCCAAAAATGTGAAGAAACACGAAGAAAAATTGGCTGAACTGGAGGCGGAGAAGGCCCGAATAGAAGCCGAGCTTGCCAAACCTGACGTGTATGCTGACGTTACCAAGCGAAAGGAACTCATGGAGAAATATCATGCTACCGAAAAAATGTTCGTGGAGCAAACCAAGACTTGGGAACTGGCGTTTAACGAACTGATAGAACTCGAAGCGGTATAGATGAAGGCGTTAATCGGTATTTTGGTTGCAGTTTTCAGCGCTGGGCTGACCTTTTCCCAAAATGCGGAATACGCCGTTGACATTCACCTCCGATACGAGGATTACACTTATCTTCAAAACATAAGGACCGTGTTGATCCACAAGGATTTGGGCGACCCTTCCTCCACCAACGACCAGCTTTCTGACCCAATCATTAACCTGAATACCAATGACCATCTGGTTTTAAGTTTCGACGACTTGGATGGTGGACTCAAGGATTTGTATTACACGTTCGTGCATTGCGATGCCCACTGGCAGCCTACGAACATGGACATATTCGATTACATAAAGGGATATACCGATGACCGAATTACAGACAACAGGGCTGCTTTCAACACTATCCAGCAATATACCCACTACAATTTGTCTTTCCCGAATGATGCCATACGCCTCACAAAATCGGGCAACTACATCATCCTGGTTTACCAGGACAGCGACAAGGAAAAATTGGTTCTCACTCGCCGTTTCATGATTGCCGACAGGCACGTTACCATCAAGGCGGCAGTGAACCAACCGAGCACCATAAAGGACCGATACAGCAAGCAACAGATTGACTTCCGCGTTTTCTATCAAGGCTATCAAATCTTCAATCCCTTGGACGAATTAACCGTCATCATTCGCCAAAACGGACGATGGGACAATGCCATTTTCGACATCAAACCGGTCTTCTTAAAGGACAATGAACTCGATTATCAATATCAAGACAAATGCGTATTCAATGGAGGCAACGATTATAGGTTTTTCGACACTCGGACTCTTAAAATCATCACAGAAAGAACCGCCAGGATAGACCGCGACAATAACCAAAACGATGTCGTCCTCCAAAATGACCCTGACCGCTCCAATGGCCGGTATTTCACCAATCCCGACCTCAACGGCAAATATTTCATCCACACCCAAGACGGCTCCAACCCCGATTACGAATGCGATTATGCCAACATCCGCTTCACTTTGCCCTATCGCGAAGCCCTCACCACTGGCAGCGTCTTCATTTTTGGCGCCCTCACCGATTGGAATGTCACTGGTCCGGGACGCATGCAATACGATGAATCTAAACATGCCTACGAAGGCTTCCTGACACTCAAACAGGGCTATTACAACTACCAATATGTCTTCCTTGCCGACACGGCAAATGTGCCCGACGAGACCGTTTTCGAAGGCAACCATTTCGAGGCCGAAAACGACTATACCATCTATGTTTACGACAAACCCATGGGTAGCCGACACGACCAATTGATAGGCATAAACCGCATCAATACCCTTAAAACCTATTAGTTTTTTTATCCCAATCTGTTCAAGGATACCATGATGGCACAGCAAAAGCTGATGCAATTATTGTATCCATGAAATAATTTGAAAAATAGGTGCCAACTTAAATCTAAGTAAGCTATTCATTAAAGATTATCATTGCTGAATATTATAATGACAGATGCTCATTAAACTTTATCATTGCTAAATATTATAATGACAGATGCTCATTAAACTTTATCATTGCTAAATATTATAATGACAACTGTTGATTGTCAAAAATCTCGTCCAAAACGTCAATGAGGAGCTCCTCATCGTCAAAAATCTCGTCCAAAACGTCAATGAGGAGCTCCTCATCGTCAAAAAT
>CAIWCG010000147.1 GCA_903911135.1 uncultured Bacteroidota bacterium | reverse complement strand
TGTTGATGGCGGCAAAAACGGAGCGCAGCGAACCCACGCAACACCCCGACCGCTTTCTGCAGCCTTCTCTCCCTTGGCTGCAGAAAGGGGGCGCCCCCAAAAGAGAAAAATTAGGAATGATTATATGGCAGGAGTGTGCTGCTCTACAAAAAGTATCAGCGAATGGATGACCTTGATATGAATTTCTTGTGCCCTGTCGGCATAATTGCTATGAGGGGCACGGATTTCAACATCGCATAGTGATGCCATCATTCCACCGTCCTTCCCTGTCAAGCCGATAACTTTCATTCCTTTCTTTTTTGCTGCATGTATGGCGTTGATGACATTTGCCGACTTTCCGCTGGTGCTGATGCCTAAAAGTACATCGCCAGGCTTGCCAATGGCTTCTATATAACGAGAAAAGATATGATCATAACCATAATCGTTTCCAACACAGGAAATATGGGAAGGGTCGGAGATGGAAAGCGCAGGCAATGCCATGCGGTCGTTGCGATATCGGCCAGAAAGTTCCTCGGCAAAATGCATGGCATCGCACATGGACCCTCCATTGCCGCATGAAATGACCTTGTTTCCATTCTTGAATGCTTCTACCAACAGGGTTCCTGCATTTTTGATCCTTTCAAAGTTGTCAGAATTGTTGATAAACGTGTTGAGGACGGATTGTGCCTCGAGAAATTCCTCTTTTATGAAATCCATAGTGCTGTTGTTTTATATGATGCCCCAAAATTAGTAATTAGTATTGGAAACATGAATTATAACTTGACATGGTTTATCTTTGCAACCAAAATAAAATATCATTTCCGTTATGAACAAATATTCATTGCTCGCGTTTCTGCTGCTGTTTCAATTGTCTTTTGGCGTTTTTTCGCAAACCAATTCGAATGGAACCAATCAAAAAATATGGAATGCATCAGACATAAAATTGGCGTTAAAGAAACTGAATACCGTGGGTTCGGTACTTTATATTGCCGCACATCCTGACGATGAGAATACCCGCTTGCTTGGATATTTGTCGAACGAAAGATGTCTTAGAACGGCTTATCTATCGATAAATAGGGGAGATGGTGGACAAAACCTGATTGGTACAGAACAAGGTGACCTGTTGGGTTTGATAAGAACGGAAGAATTGCTGGCTGCCAGACGAATAGATGGTGCCGAGCAATATTTCACCAGAGCCAATGACTTCGGTTATTCTAAAAGTCCGGATGAATCGATGAGGATATGGGGGCATGACAGCGTATTGCAGGATGTTGTTTGGATTATCCGTCAATTTAAACCGGATGTCATCATCACTCGATTCCCGACAACAGGTGAAGGTGGCCATGGGCATCACACCGCTTCTGCAATATTGGCCGGAGAGGCATTCATTCGAGCCGTTGATCCTTTCATTTATAAGAACTTGAGATTTGTGGAACCTTGGCAGCCCAAACGCTTATATTGGAATACCTTTAACTTCGGGAATGGCACGAATACCATCGATTCCAATCAGTTGAAACTGGATGTAGGTGTCTTTAATCCCATGCTTGGCAAGGGTTATGGAGAGATAGCGGCTGAAAGCAGAAGCATGCATAAGAGTCAGGGTTTTGGAGTGCCCAGACAGCGGGGAAGTCAAATGGAATATTTCAAATATATTGCTGGCGACTCCGTAAAGACCGATTTGTTAGAAGGTATTGACATGACATGGAAACGTGTTGCTGGCAGTGATAAGGTAGCTGTGCTTTTAGAGCAGGCATATAAGGAATTTCAACCTGAAAACCCCTCACTAAGCATTCCGATTCTGGTGAAGGCTTATGATGAAATGCAGCTCCTTAAATCAAGTTATTGGAAAACTCAAAAGAATAAGGAGTTGACAGATGTCATCCTTGCTTGTAGCGGAATTTGGGCAGAAGCCGTGGCAAATGATTATGCTGTTTCGCCTGGAAATAAATTGGTCATCACCGCCAATGTCATCAATAGGAGCGAGGCCCCTTTTAAATTGGAACAAATTACCTTTGATGGAAATTATAGTAATGTAATGGCTAAGGTGGACAGCAACTTGTCAAGGAATAAATTGATGGTAATCAAGGATTCGATGATCATCAAGGTGGATGAAACTTATTCAACCCCCTATTGGTTAAGAAAAAAGCACCGAATGGGAATGTATGATGTCGAGGATAATTCAATAGCTCCCACAACTAATATAGGCATGCCTGAAAACAAGGCAGCAATCTCCGCTAATATTCGGTTTACTTATGGTAAGGATACCTTCAGCATTTCGCGTCCTGTGGTTTATAAATGGACTGACCCGGTGGATGGTGAAAAGTATCGCCCATTGGAGATTGGTCCTCCGGTAACTTCCAACATAGAGTTCTCTAAATACATGTTCACAAGCAACCAGACGAAGGAAATGAAGGTGGTGGTTAAAAGTAACGGCAATGATGAAAGCGGAACAATTAAATTGCAGCTTTCCAATTCTGATTGGAAGGTAGAGCCTGCCTCCATTCCATTTAATCTGAAGAAAAAAGGAGACGAAATGAATGCTGTCTTCTCCATAACATCGGCAAAGACAGGTAATGAAGCCGTAACTGCAAAAGCTATTATCGACATCAACAACAGCAGCATTTCGAAGAGTGTAACCAGAATCAATTATCCTCATATTCCCATCCAAACCTTGTTTTCTGATGCCGAAGCGAAACTGGTTCCCATCGAAATACAAAAGAAAAGCATGAACATAGGATATATCAATGGTGCAGGTGATGAAATTCCCCAGTGTTTGCGACAGATAGGTTATAATGTCACCACGTTATCGGATGAGATGCTTACCAATCAATCCTTGAATTCGTATGATGCCATTGTGGTTGGAATAAGGGCTTATAATACCAATGAAAGAATGTCGGTTTACTATAAAAAACTGATGGATTACATCAGCAATGGCGGTAATTTGATAGTGCAATATAACACCAACAACAATCTGGCAACGATGAAGGGAGATATCGGCCCCTATCCGTTCAAGATTTCTAGGGATAGGGTAACGGTGGAGGAGGCTCCGATGACTTTCGACATGCCTGAACATCCGATTCTGAACACTCCAAATAAAATTACCCAGAGTGATTTCGACAACTGGATACAGGAACGCGGAATCTATTTCGCTACCGACATCGATGCAAAATATGAAACCATTTTCTCCTGCAATGACCCCGGTGAGAAACCTTTGAAGGGCAGCACCATAGTTACAAAATATGGTAAAGGTTATTTCATATACACCGGTTTGGCTTTCTTTAGGCAATTGCCTGCCGGAGTGCCAGGTGCCTATCGCTTGTTTGCTAACATGATCAGCATCGGAAAATAATTCTTCTCTATGAATGTTCAGAATAAATCATTTGCTAGATTCTTTATAAATTAGCATCCATGGTCAAGAGGTTCCTAATGGTATTTATGGTGTTGTTCGCAGTTGGTTTCAGCTATTCCCAAAAGACTGATTCCACTATGGTCAGGCTCGTTTACGACTCAACGGATGTAGAACAAACCTATCTTGGCAAATGCTATTTCTATTCTCATAAACTCGGCTATGCGGTCGATACATTTGAGAACGACAGAATGTATCAAATGGCCTGTGCCTGGCTACGGACTCCTTACCGTTGGGGTGGAAAAACCAGAATGGGAATAGATTGTTCCGACTTCGCTGCCGTCATCTACGACAGCTGTTATCGTATCAAGATTTCGGGCGATTGCAGCGGCATATATAAGGACATGGTGCCCATTGAAAAGAAGGAATTGAAGGAAGGCGATTTGGTGTTTTTCAAGATATGGGGACGAGGGCTTTCGCATGTGGGAGTGTATTTGGGCAAGAACAAATTCGTTCATGCCAGCAGTTCTCGTGGGGTGATGGTGAGCGATTTGAACGAACCCTACTACAAACGCTTTTTCTTTGTGGCCGCCAGGCACAAATGTTTGAACTATTGAAAATATTCAGCAATAAAATTACAAGATAATCAGAAAAATTAGCATTTAAAATCATAATAAAATAACATGGAAAGAACATTGATCCTTAACGAACTGCAGATTCATCAAAAGGTAAACCGACTGGCGTTTCAGATATACGAAGACAACTTTGCCGAGACCGAAATCATCCTGGCAGGCATCCATTCGGGCGGCTACAAGTTTGCCAAGAAACTCGAGACTGCCATCAAGGAAATTTCTCCTCTTAAGGTGACTTTGGTAGAGGTATCGCTGGACAAGGAAAACCCGATGGGGCAGGAGGTGAAGATATCGATGGACAAGAAACTGCTCGATGGCAAGGTGGTGCTCTTGGTTGATGACGTACTGAATTCGGGCAAAACGCTCATCTATTCCATGCTTCCGTTTCTGGAACTTCCACTCAAAAAACTCCGCACGGTGGTGCTGGTAAACAGGAATCATAACCGCTATCCGGTTCGAGCCGATTTCTCCGGTCTTTCCTTGGCTACCACCATACAGGAACATATTTTTGTGGAGCTCGATGTGCAGCAGGAGGCGGTTTATCTTGGCTAAAAATTGATACTGGAATTATTACTGAATAATTCCAAGCCTCCATTTTCCAATCCGGGACATTAATATCTTTGCCATGCCGCCCCAACTTCTTTCGCCTATACACGAGCTACCGATGTGGCCCATATCACCATAGGTGGACTGGTTTCTGGCTCCTTGCAAGTGGTTTCGGTAACCCATGTATTACATGGTGAAGCACAAGAAGAAAGTCAGATTATTGCAGTAAGAGCAAAATAACCCCCAATTATTTTAAACCAAAGCA
>CAIWCG010000146.1 GCA_903911135.1 uncultured Bacteroidota bacterium | reverse complement strand
TCAATAAATCTCGTTTTATACGTCTAAGCATTAAATAGGTTCAAATCATCAACCAAAATATTTTAAAGCTAAATTAAAAACAATTAATGGCTTAATACAACAAATTTCTCTTCAAAAGTCGGTAGATTTTCAACAACCATCTCAATAAACTCAGGACCATACTTTACAAAAAATGGAATAAAATTATCAACCCTTTCTTGTAAAACTCCATTTGGAAACAATTTACTTTTAATGGCTTTTATTTGATTTATTGACACTTCCTCCTTTTTCTTTTGAGCTTTAATGAACTTTTCTTCAAGTGTTGTCAATGAATTATATATCCTTTGCTTTTCACCTTCTATTGCCGCTACCAAGGTTGAATCAACTTCACTTGCTTTCTTCGCTATTTCTTGATAAATTTCACCGATTTTTAACCTTTCGCTATTAAAATCAAGAGAAACATCAGAATTATCTTTAATGAATTTCCTGATGAGAACATCGGTATCAAGAAACAATTCGTCCACTTCCAAATTAAGTTTTTTTAATTTAGATGAGTTATTTTCATCTATCAACATTCCGGAACTACGTAGCATAAGAATAGGAAAATGCAATTTATTAAAATCAAAAGTCTCTTTGAATTCAAGCCAATATGCAACTTCAGCTGGGCCACCAACATAAGCCAGATTAGGTAAAATCCTTTGTTGATACATTGGTCTCATCACCACATTGGGGCTAAACCTTTCTGTATGGCTATGTAACTCCGATAATATTTCATCCATGGCAAAACTGAGATTTGTATTTAGTACTTCAAAACGATTTTCAGAGGCATTGACAATTCTTTCTCTAAATCCATCTTGCATGTAAAACAAGTTTATTTCACGTGGGTTAACTTGTATCTTATAATCATTTTTGAGTTTTGATATGGTGTCATTTATGATTTTGAAATTATTTTGACAAATAATCTCATCTCTCATCAATTCAAAGAATTCATTTTTAAATCTTTGATTATCTGCATCCAAAATTACTAAACCATATTTTCCAAAAAGACCATTAACAAATACCCTTGTTGCCTCTGCAAGGGTTCTTTCTTGTCCATAAGCCACATTGAGTAATTCTCGAATGGTATTCCCATTTTCAGAGTCTCCAATGATGGAATATAACTCTTGTAGAAGTATTTGCAAAGACGTTGTATCTAATCTGCCAGCCGCACCTTTTTGGTCTGTTTCCCAAACGAATTTCCTGCCGAAAACAGAGACATTATTTATCTCTTCAATGTCATGATCCTCACTAGCCATCCAATAAACAGGAACGAAATCATTCTCCGGATAAACAGCTTTTAGTTCTTTTGTTAGATTGATAATCGTAACTATCTTGAATATAAAATACAATGGACCTGTAAACACATTCAACTGATGTCCAGTCGTTACCGTGAATGTATTTTTTTGTTTTAATGATTGGATATTATTAATTGCTGCAGCATTACATTCCTTATTTTGTTCTAAAAGCACCTCAACCAATATTTCTCTATTTATCGGAAAGGTATTCCTATCCAAGATTGCTTGCTTGAAAGATTCTATAGTTGGAGCATATTTATAGAAGCCATCCAATTCCTTTTTACCTTCGAGATAATCCAATGTCAAGGCAGGAAAAGCATTTAATTTTCTATAATCAATCAGAGTTTTATTCATAAAATCCTTATTTTACAACCTCTCCATACAGGTCGAATTCTGTAGCTTTAAATATTTTTATAATAGTAAAATCACCCACACGCAAATTATTTTCTTTGGCATCAACAAGCACTTCGTTATCTACTTCAGGTGAATCAAATTCGGTTCTACCTATAAAATAATCACCTTCTTTTCTATCAAATAAAACATTAAATGTTTGTCCTAGCTTGCTTTGATTGATATTGAATGAAATGGCTTGCTGAATTTCCATAATCGCATCCACCCGATCTCTTTTTATATCTTCAGATACGTCATCGACCAAACCATATGCATAGGTATTTTCCTCGTGAGAGTATGTAAATACTCCTAACCTATCGAACTTCATCTCTTCAATAAACTTTTTCAATTCTTCATGTTCTTTTTCCGTTTCCCCTGGGTAACCTGAAATAAAAGTGGTCCTAATGGCAATACCCGGAACCCTATCACGAATGTCATTTATGAGAGAAACAGTCTTTGCTTTGGTGTTGCCTCTTCGCATGGAATGAAGCAATTTATCGCTTATATGTTGCAAGGGAATATCAATATAATTACATATGTTTTGTCGCTGACGCATGACATCCAAAACTTCCATGGGAAAGCCCGTAGGGAATGCATAATGCAAACGAATCCATTCTATTCCATCAACATCCGCCAAACGATTCATCAACTCTGCCAATTTTCGCTCCTTATAGATATCAAGACCATAATAGGTGGAATCTTGAGCTATCAGCATGAGTTCCTTGGTTCCTTTGGAAGCTAAATATTTTGCCTCCCTTACCAAATCTTCCATTGGTTTGGAGACATGATTTCCTCTCATCAAAGGAATTGCACAAAAGGAACATGGCCTGTCACATCCTTCTGAAATCTTGAAATAGGCATAGTGAGAAGGCGTAGTAATTAGGCGTTCACCAACCAATTCATGCTTGTAATCAGCACCCAAGGTCTTCAATAGTTTTGGTAAATCATGAGTACCAAAATATGCATCCACATTCGATATTTCCTTTTCCAAATCAGGTTTATACCGTTCTGAAAGGCAACCAGTAACTATTAACTTTTCAATCTTTCCCTCCTCCTTTGCCCTGGCATAAAGCAAAATGGTATCTATGCTTTCCTGTTTGGCATTATCAATAAAACCACATGTATTGATGATTACGATGCCAGCATCGTTTTTAGTCGATTCATGCGAAACATCCATATCATTGGCCTTGAGTTGCCCCATAAGCACTTCAGAATCGACGATGTTTTTTGAACATCCCAAAGTGATCACATTGATCTTATTCTTTTTGGCAGTCTTCGTTTTCAATTGATTATTTATTCATTTTTGATGGGGCAAAAATAGGAATTAACAGAGATTTAAGGAATGGAGGTGAAACAAATTATGATTCTATCATTTTAGTTTTAACCTAATTTTCAATACGAAGTCGAGAATTTACCTATTATCACCTATATATGATTGCAAGCATCAGTAGTAGCCTATATGCATAAAATATTGGTCTAAAGGAACCAAGTATTTAGCTATATTTCTCAACAATAGTTATTCTAAAATTATGTTTCCTGAATAAATCCTAAATTTGCCTCCAAATAATTATTGAAATGGATATTCAATTGAAAGTCCCTACCATTGCCGAGATGCTTGCTATAGGTGAAGTTCCAGAGATTCTTTTTTGGGTCGGTTGCATGGGCAGTTTTGATGAACGTGCACAAAAAATCACCAAGGCAACCGCCAAAATACTTAACTACGCCAACATCAAATTTGCCGTACTTGGCACCGAAGAATCTTGTACAGGTGACCCCGCAAAACGTGCAGGAAATGAATTCCTATTTCAGATGATGGCCATGACCAATATTGCCGTATTAAATGGTTATGAGGTTAAGAAAATCGTCACTGCCTGTCCACATTGCTACAATACATTGAAAAATGAATATCCCGAATTGGGTGGAAACTATGAAGTGCTTCATCATTCAGAACTCATTCAATCCTTGATAAATGAAGGCAAATTAAAAGTTGAGGGCGGCACTTATAAAGGAAATAAAATCACTTTTCACGACCCATGTTATCTTGGCAGGGCAAACGATGTGTATGAAGCACCTAGAACAATAATTGAAAAATTGGATGCCGAATTGGTGGAGATGAAACGCTCTCGAGCCAAGGGTTTGTGTTGTGGTGCTGGAGGCGGACAGATGTTTAAGGAACCCGAAAAAGGCAACAAGGACATCAACATAGAACGTACCGAAGAAGCCCTTGAACTGAATCCTAAAATCATTGCCACCGGTTGCCCATTTTGCATGACCATGATGACAGATGGAATCAAAAACAAGAACAAGGAAGAGGATATAAAAGTCCTCGATATAGCCGAACTCATCGCTAATGCTTTAGAATTATAAACCAATAAAATCAATAATATGATCATTCCAATAAACAACATGCCTCCACATTCTCGAGTCTTAATCTACCAAGCAAACCGTGAATTCGGGAAAATGGAAACCGACCTGATTTTATCAATGACCAACGAGTACATTGCTCATTGGAAATCGCATGAACTGGATGTAAATGCCGCCTGTGAAATCCGATATAACCGCTTCATTGTGGTTTATATCGATGAATCCGCCGACATGATTGGCGGCTGCTCTCTCGATAAATCCATTCATTTCTTCCAAGGCTTGGAGCAAGAATTCGGGGTCTCCCTGTTTGACAGAATGAACATTGCCTATAAATTGAATGGCGTAGTTAATTCTTGCAGTAAATCAGAATTTGAGAAACTGATTTCTGAAGGCATTATAGATGAAGACACCTTAGTTTTCAACAATCTTGTATCCAATAAAATGGAACTCGAAACCAATTGGGAAATACCTTTCAAGAACAGTTGGCACAATAAAATCTTTACTCTCCCCCAAAGAGTTTAATACCACCAAACCTTGAAAAAAACAATTCTTTCCTTTTGCATTCTGCTGATTATTGCCTCTTGCTCCAATCCTAGAGGTGCTAAGGATGATGCTTCTGCCAATGATAGTTCAGAAGCGCATATTGATTCCATTCAGGCACCCGCAAAAAAAGCTCACAAGAAGAAAAAGAACGAGCTGAACAACGGCGATTCCACCTTCTGTTATGAACCTTCCATCTCCACCTTGACTGGCACCTTGAAGGAAGAAGAATTCTTTGGACCTCCCGGATATGGCGCCAATCCAAATACGGACTCCAAGGAAAAACAATACATCCTCTATCTCGACCAACCCATAAACGTCAAACCTTCGAAGAAAAACGCAGAGGAACTGGAGACAAAAACCAAGGTAGATAAAATCACCTTGGTCATCGACAAGAAATCATCTTCCTTCAAGCACAACATAGGCAAGGAAATAGTGGTGAAAGGCAAACTTTTTCCTGCCGAAACCGGCCATCATCACACACCGGTGCTTATGGGAGAGGCCGAATTGGTAAAATAATCCATGCCGCTGCTGCCTCCCTTAAAATCCTTCAAAAGAACCCGATATCTCTTCCCCATTGCGGGGCTTTTCTTGGTAATGTGTCACAGCATCCTTTCACTTTTATACATCAACCATTCCATGATTTCCAAATTCGGCAAAAGAATCACTGCCATTACCGACAAAGACGGTGAAATGATGACCGAATACGAGAATTTCATTTCCGCTTCCCTCCTCTTCTACCCCATCATTTTCCTCGTCCTCGTTATCGCCTACTTCTTGGTGCCGAAAGCAAAGAAAGAGATGAAAACAGGCATCCTATTAGCCCTGCTCACCATATTTTTACTCTTCGGATACCTCGGCTTCTTCGCCAATTCCGTCATCACCTACATCCTTCCTCTGCTTTTGTTGCTCGGCATTTTTGCGGCCCACAAAGGGGGGCACGAAGAACCCAAACGAGTCTTTATCCTGCTGTTCCTTATCCTCATTTTCGCCTTCGCCGCCAGCAAATTATCCGAATTCAGCTTCGGTTAAGGATACCCAATTTATAATTTATAATCTATCATTTATAATTTCTTTAAGGAGCCTATGGTTTCTTCTCGTATCATGGTGCATCCCGCTATCCGCTGTAGCCG
>CAIWCG010000145.1 GCA_903911135.1 uncultured Bacteroidota bacterium | reverse complement strand
TCAAATCAGACATGCTGTAATGCATCATGTCTGCCAACACCAAATCAGGAACCGTTTTATTCTCTGCCCATGCCTTCACCCCCACGTTCATGTGTACGCCCAGCTTCGCAGTATCTTCCCACAAAAGCTCCTTGTTCACCGAATTGCCATGCAAATCAGCTTCCGTTATGCCGGCATCAGCCATAATCTGGTCAAAAATCGATTTTACCGCCCCCTTGGCTGCCACCACATATGTGTTGCCGCTCCAAATCGCAAAATTTGTAGTAGTATCCAATAATCCCGTTTCTACAACCACCATTCTTAATATGTTTAATTGCTTGTCTGTCATGATATTATATTTTTTTATGAGCAGCAAAAGTGTATTTAATAATTCAATGCCACAAATACAAGCACCCCAATAAAAAATAAAGTTATTAACAATTCATTTTTCTTCAACCCTACTATCCGTTCATATCAGCCTATACCTCACTATTTATTCCCGAAACCCATGCTATCAACGAGATAATCGTCCCTCCATCCCCCTATCTTCAATCATACCACACCGTTCCACACTATTTTTTATTTTCTCTTTTAGTCAATTATTTTCCAATCCTCCCCACTTTTCCAGAACTGACATGCAAAGTCCAGAACATACTGGTCAGAACCAATAACACACTGGTCAGAACCAATAACACGCTGGTCAGTACCAATAACACGCTGGTCAGAACCAATAACACACTGGTCAGAACCAATAACACGCTGGTCAGAACCAATAACACACTGGTCAGAACCAATAACACGCAGGTCAGAACCAATAACACACTGGTCAGAACCAATAACACACTGGTCAGAACCAATAACACACTGGTCAGAACCAATAACACGCTGGTCAGAACCAATAACACGCTGGTCAGAACCAATAATTGTCAAGTCCGACCAAAAAAATAATACCCTTTACTTATTTGCAGCGGCTACAGCGGATAGCGGGACGCAGATGGGACGAGAAGGAACCGTAGGCTCCTTAAAAAAGTTATGAGTTATGAATTATTGGTTATGAGTGAGAGGGGAAACCCTTAGCTTTTGGCTAGGCTTCGAACTGTGTTGGCGATGCTTTCGGGGTCGAAACCGCATTCTTTATACAGTTCCATTGGTTCGCCATGTTCGATGAAATGGTCGGGCATTCCCAGTCGGATTATCTTGGATGAATAGTTGTGGTCGATCATGAATTCGGCTACGGCAGTGCCCATTCCGCCGATGATGCATCCGTCTTCTATGGTGATGATTTTCTTGAATTTCTTGAATACTTGGTGGAGCATTTCGGTGTCGAGGGGTTTGGCGAAACGCATGTCGTAATGGGCTGGCTGGATGCCTTCCTTGGCGAGTTCGCTGCAGGCCTTGATGGCGTGGTTTCCAACGGTGCCGATGGTGAGAATTGCTATGTTTTCGCCATCCTGAATCATCCTCCCCTTGCCGACAGGGATGTATTGGAATGGGGTCTTCCAATCGACCATCACGCCGTTTCCACGTGGATATCGGATGCTGAATGGGCCCATGTCGTCTTGCTGTGCGGTGTACATGAGGTTGCGTAATTCTTCCTCGTTCATGGGGGCGGAAACGATCATGTTTGGGATGCAACGGAAGTAGGCCAAATCGAAGGCGCCATGATGTGTGGGGCCATCGGCACCTGCTATGCCACCTCTGTCGAGACAGAAAACGACATTGAGTTTCTGGAGTGCTACATCGTGGATGACTTGGTCGTAGGCTCGCTGCATGAAGGTGGAGTAGATGTTGCAAAACGGGATGAGCCCCTGTGTGGCCAAGCCGGCAGAAAAGGTAACGGCATGCTGCTCGGCAATGCCTACATCGAAAGCACGGTCGGGCATGGCTTTCATCATGATATTCAAGGAGCAGCCACTGGGCATGGCAGGGGTGATGCCAACTATCTTGGGATTCTTTTCAGCCAATTCGACCATGGTATTTCCGAAAACATCTTGGTACTTTGGTGGCTTGGCTTCATTGCTTTTTGGTTTCTGTATCTCTCCGGTTACCTTATCGAACAAGCCTGGGGAATGCCATTTGGTCTGGTCTTTTTCGGCTAAGGAATATCCTTTGCCTTTGATGGTCAAGGCGTGTAGAATCTTTGGTCCGGGAATGTTCTTCAAATCGTCTAATACCTTTGTCAAGTGAATGACATCATGACCATCTACCGGGCCAAAATATCTGAAGTTCAAACTTTCGAAAAGGTTGCTTTGTTTTAATAAGGCTGACTTGACGGCTCCTTCTATCTTGGAGGCTATTTCTTGAGCATTAGGCCCAAACTTGCTAAGCTTGCCCAAGAGTTTCCACACATCATTACGGAAACGGTTGTATGTTTGTGAGGTGGTAATGTCGGTGAGATAATCTTTCAAAGCTCCTACATTGGGGTCGATGCTCATGCAGTTGTCATTGAGAACTACCAACAGGTTGCTGTTGGTGACACCAGCATTGTTCAAGGCCTCAAAGGCCATGCCGCCTGTCATGGCACCATCACCGATGACTGCTATGTGTTGGCGAGAATCTTCGTGTTTGTAATGGCTGGCAACGGCCATACCAAGAGCGGCAGATATGGAGGTGGAGGAATGCCCTACACCAAATGTGTCGTACTCGCTTTCACTGCGTTTTGGGAAACCGCTGATGCCTTTATAAATTCGATTGGTATCAAAAACTTCCCTACGGCCAGTCAAAATCTTGTGACCATAAGCCTGATGGCCGACATCCCAAACAATTTGATCATAAGGAGTATTGAAGACATAATGCAAGGCGACAGTCAACTCGACAACACCGAGACTAGCACCGAAATGGCCTCCATTGACCGAAACCATATCTATGATGAACTGGCGCAGTTCTTTTGAAATCTCCACCAAATCACTTTCCTTATACTTCCGAAGATCGGAGGGGACATGAATCGTATCTAACAATGGACCGGCCTGTATTTTCATCTAATGGATATAACTACAAATTCATTGAAAAATTTTACAACTTCAACAAGGCAAGATAATGATCTTCCTTAGCCCGCATTTCCTTTTGTTCTTTAGGGGTTTTGTCGCCGTAACCGCAGAGATGAAGGGCTCCATGAATCATCACCCTGCGCATTTCATCAGGATAGGTGACGGCAAAGGTCTTGGCGTTTGCATGCACTCGTGGAACGCTGATATAAATCTCACCAATTATCTCCCCTTTCTTTTCAGAAAGATCAAAGGTGATGATGTCGGTGTAGGTATCATGGTTCAAGTAAGTCTTGTTGATTTTCAACAAATAGACATCGGAGCAAAGGATATAATTGATATGCTCCACTTCGTATCCTTCCTGTTTGATGGTTTCGTGAATCCAATTTTGAATCTTCTTTGGTTTGGCAACTCCATAATAAGCACTGGTTCGACTAAACTCAATCTTGTACCTATTGAGATGCTGAAATTGCCCTGGCATCGATTCTGTATTTTCTTTCATCAATGATCGATTGATTAAAATACCTTCTCAACCACGCGTTTGGTACTGTCGGAGGTGCCCATGGTATAAAAATGCAACACCGGTACATTGCTTCGATAAAGTTCCTTCGACTGGTTGATGCACCATTCAATACCAACTTCCTTCACCTCCTTGTCGGTAGTACATTTCTCAAGCTCATTCAAGAATTCTTCAGGAAGATCGATGCTGAAAATTTCAGGCAGTCCTTTTACCTGTCTCTTGGTGGTGAGCACCTTCAAGCCAGGAATGATTGGCACCATGATGCCCATGGCCCTGCATTTATCTACAAAAGAAAAGAATTTGGCATTGTCAAAAAACATCTGGGTAACGATATAATCGGCACCGGCAGCAATCTTTTGCTTCAAGAATTCCATGTCTGCTTCCAAGGTCTTTGCTTCGAAATGAACTTCCGGATAAGCCGCCACACCGATACAAAAGTTCGTGGGAGTAGCATCCATCAAGTCTCCATCAAGGTAAGCCCCCTTGTTCATGCTCACCACCTGTTTCACCAAGTCGATGGCATGATGATGACCATCTGGTTGGGGTGTCCAGCGGTGTTCAGACTTTATTTTATCGCCACGGATGGCCAGCACATTATCGATTCCGTGAAACGTCAGCTCTATCAAGGCATTTTCGGTTTCTTCCTTCGAGAAGCCACCACAAATCAAATGTGGCACGGTATCAATTTTGTATTTGTTCAAGATGGCAGCACTGATGCCCACCGTACCAGGTCGTTTGCGGATGGCCACCTTTTCCTCGGTGCCATCAGGCTTTTTCCGCCACACATATTCCTCGCGGTGGTAAGTCACATCAATGAATTTGATGTCAAAATCCAACAATGGGTCGATTGCATCATAAATCGAGTCGATGCTCATGCCCTTCAATGGAGGAAGGATTTCGATTGAAAAAAGCGGTTTTTTCGCCGTTCTGATATGTTCAATGACTTTCATGGATACGTGGTTATAACGTGCGCAAATATAACAAAGTCATTTGTCATTAGCCCTCTTAGCCCCTCGAAAACCGCAAATGTTGCTGTTCTTTTCATCAATTTCCATTTGGGGGCGTCCCCAGCAGCAGCCTTGAGGGAAAGGGCTGCTGCAAGGGGTCGGGGTGTTTCGTGGGTTCGCTACGCTCCGTTTTTGCCTCCATCCCCTTAAGCCAATAGGAGGCAAAGAACCGCCTTCGGCGCCACTACACTCCCTCGCCCAAGATCTCGACCCAAGTTTACCGCCAAATTAATGGCTATAACTCGTCCAAAGTTATCCGCAAAGAGGCGATTTAGCTTAAAAACCAAGGATAAACCCCAAAATATCAGCTCTCTTTCTCTCACAAAGAGTTCTCTTTCCGACGGAAAGAGAACTCTTTGTGAGAGAAAGAGAGCTCTTTGTGAGAGAAAGAGAGCTCTTTGCGAGAGAAAGAGAGCTTTTTGTCATGGAAAAAGAACTCTTTGTCTGAGAAAGAGAACTCTTTTTGGCAGAAAGAGAGATGGTTCTGACAGAAAGTAAACTGGTTTTTTTGGGGGATTAGGTCGTTTGTGGAGAAATTTGGTTCGATGTAGCTGCCATGGAGCATAGCCCTGACATGCCCAGGCTTATCCTGCCATTGCCAGGGCCTTGGCTGTTGGCGGCAGATAACCGATGGCTGGCAGGTAGTACATCGTGACGAGTGGAGGATATGGGCTCCAAAAAATCATTCTGCCTGTCATCGAAATCCATGATATTGGTGGGGGAAAGAAAAAACGGGCTGCCATTGCTGACAACCCGTTTTTGATTTAATAAGGACTTTATTTAAGATTATTGAACGATAATCTTGGCTTGTTGAGTATGTTCGCCCTTTTGGAGAACAAGAATGTAGGCCCCTTTGGCAATGGTTTCGAGGTTTAGCTCGTATTGGTTGTCGCCAATCATCGCTTCGTGGTCTTCATTGAGGATTATTCTGCCTGTGATGTCCATCAGCCTGACGTTGAACTTGGTTTCGTCGGAGGAATAGAACAGCATGGTGGCATGGTCGTGAGTTGGGTTAGGGAATACCTTGAACATCGGTTCTTCGGAATAACCGGCATCACGAGGGCCTAGTGTGGTGAACGTCTGGATGGCACACCAAGGAGAAACGTTGGTTTGTGCGGCATCGCAATTGGTCCTTATCTGCCAGTCGTAAGAAGTGGCATGGGCTAAACCGGAGAAGGTGTAGTGGGTATTTGGAGCAATCGTGTAGGAGGTCCAGGTGTTCAGATTGTGTTTGCTGATTCGGATGGTATAACCATAGTAGCAGGAAGGCTGTGTCCAGTTGGCCATGGCAGTAGTGAAGGAGATGGCCGAAGTGGACTCGTTGGTAGGGGTAATGCAACCGTTGCTAACGGTTGCAGAGGTGCTGCCTGTACATCCGTTGGACAAGGAAACGGTAATGGTGTAGGTTCCAGCCGTATTGACCAAGATGGACTGGGTAGTGGCAGCATTGCTCCAGTTATAAGATGCAAATAAGGTTACGGACAATGCAGCATTACCTGTGGTGCAGAAAGTGTTTGTTGCTGTTATTACTGGAGCGGGAGAGGTCAATACTGTGACCATTTTTTGTGTAACTCCTGTACAGCCATTTGCATTAGTAACGGTGACACTGTATGTGCCTGCAGCAGTAACAACCAATGATTGAGTGGTGGCACCGGTGCTCCAGAGATAAGAAGCATAGTTGCCTGTATTCAATGTAATGGAACTGCCGCTACACATGCTGAAGACTCCCGTAGATGAAGTGATTACTGGAACTGGAGGCGGACCTACATTGACATAAATGGCAGCTGTACCGGTACAGTTTGCAGCATTGGTAACAGTTACATAATAATAACCAGCCACAGAAACCGGTATGGTTTGAGTAGTGGCTCCTGTACTCCATAGATAAGCGTTCCAATAACCAGGATTCAATACCCCAGAACCACCTTGGCAAGGAGCAGTACCGATATAAGTAATTGAAGGAGTTGGGTTTGCTGCCACTGTAACCGTCATCGTAGAGACTCCTGTACAACCATTTACATTGGTAACAGTAACAGTATAAGGTCCAGCAATAGTAGCAGTGATAGATTGAGTGGTTGCTCCAGTATTCCAATGATAAGCACTAAAAGGAGCGCCTACCGTCAAGTTCACTGAACCGCCAGCACAGAATGCCACAGGACCACTAGGAATTATATTCGGAACAGGAGTTGCATAGACTGTTACCGTTTTTTGAGCTGTACCTGTACAGTTTCCACCATTGGAAACAGTAACGATGTAGGTACCACTTACTGCAACCAAAGTTGATTGGGTAGTAGCGCCATTGCTCCACATGTAAGACCCATAAACTCCAGTAGTCAATACTACCGAACCACCAGAACAGAACTGAACTGGGCCATTTGCTGTAACAGAAGGGTTCTGGAATTGAATCAAATTTACAATTTGAGAACCTACACCAGTACATCCAGAAGGATTGGTTACTGTAACTTGATAAATGCCAGGAGTTGTTACAACCATTGTTTGAGTTGTAGAACCATTGCTCCAATTATAATTGGAATATCCAGCACCTGCATCAAGAGTCAAATTACCTCCTTGGCAAATAGTAAATGGTCCATTAGCAGAAATATTGACAGCAAATGGAGGAATAACATTTATATCAATGCAAACTATGCCCATGCAACCATTGAAATCAATTACTGTAACACAATATGTTCCAGTAGAAGAAACATTTAATATTTCAGAAGTTTGACCTGTACTCCAAGAATACGAAGCATAACTACCTGCATCAAGATTAACAGAACCACCTACACAGAAGGTGGTTGGCCCATCAGCAGTAATGGATGGGGTTGGATTTGGATAAACTATAATATCAATGCACGCAGTTCCATCACAACCATTTCTATCAGTGACTGTTACACAATAGTTTCCATTTAAATAAGCGTTTACAAATTCACCTAAATCACCAGTATTCCAAACATAAGAATTATAATTTCCTACATCTAATGTAGTGCTATTTCCTTCACAAAAAGAAGTATTACCATTTGCAAAAATGTATGGATTTGGATTTGGGAATACGGTAACATCAATGCATGAAACACAAGTACAACCATTCCTGTCAGTAATGGTTACACAATAGGTTCCACCTGTTGTTGCTGAAATTACCTGATCTGAACTGCCATCGCTCCACAAATAGGAAGTCCATTGACCTGCATCTAAAGTAACTGAACCTCCTTGACAGAAGGACGTAGAGGATAATGCACTTATTGTACAAGATGGAATATAATTTACTATAACATCTATACTGGATACGCAGGTGCAGCCATTCCAATCGGTAACCGTAACAAAGTATGTTCCGCCTGTGGTGGCTGTAATCAATTCACCATTGCTACCATCACTCCATAAATAACTTGACCATTGGCCTGCATCCAATAAAACTGAACCCCCTTCACAGAATGTTGTGGATGAAGATGATGCAATCGAACACGTTGGATTTGGTAATACATATATCATCAGGCTCGATTCGCATGTACAGCCGGTCCAATCAGTTATGGTTACAAAATAACTTCCGTTGGCCGTGGCCGTTATGAATTCATCCGTGCTGCCATCACTCCATAAATATCCTGACCACTGTCCCGCATCCAATATCACAGAACCGCCTTCACAGAAGGACATCGATGACATTGGTGTTATGAAACAGGAGGGTATCTGATAAACTGTGACATCTATGCTTGAAATGCAAGTACAGCCTATTGCATCCATGACAGTTACTGAATAGGTTCCACCAATTGTTGCTGTAATTACTTGGCCCGAACTGCCATCGCTCCATAAATAAGAAGTCCATTGGCCTGCATCTAAAGTAACAGAACCCCCTTCACAGAAAGAGGTAGAGGATAACGCGCTTATAGAACAGGTTGGATTTGGGTTTACCGTAACATCTATACTGGATACGCAGGTGCAGCCATTCCAATCGGTAACCGTAACAAAGTATGTTCCGC
>CAIWCG010000144.1 GCA_903911135.1 uncultured Bacteroidota bacterium | reverse complement strand
CTGCCGTCAAAACATAGCCCCGATAGTAGCGGCAGCCCGCTGCTTTGTGTCGGTAGTGGGGATGCAGCGGCTACAGCGGATAGCGGGACGTAGCTGGGACGAGAAGCGAACATAGGCTCCAAATTGGAATTATGAATTATAGATTATGAATTATAAATTAATGAGGAGACTGGGGATGGTTTACCTCCAATTTGATAATATTGCAGTCATCAGTAATAATAATAACGCCAAAAGGATGAGGATAATAGAACAAATTAAGGTGATTTTGAGAGCGAACAAGTATAAAACCAACACCGACAGGGGTGGTATCGCTTATCTTCATCAAAGCATAAAACCGGGCCATACGGTGCTCGATATTGGGGCGCACAAAGGTGGATATCTGTATTTTATCAATAAGCTGGTGGGGGATACTGGCACCGTGGTGGCTTTCGAACCGCAATCGTCGCTTTATGCCTACCTGAAAACCCTGAAACCGATGTTCGAATGGCACAGAACCACGATAGAACACCTTGCCTTGTCGGATACGAAAGGGAAAGTTACTCTGTTCATCCCGGCCAACAAACACGATAGCTCTTCGCCTGGCGCTACCTTAGTGCCCCATGCCGAACGAAAGGATTTTCACACCGAGGAAGTGGGTACCGAAACGCTGGACAATTATTGCAAGAGCCACCAACTGAAACCTGATTTCCTGAAAATAGATGTGGAAGGGAATGAATTGAATATCTTCAAGGGCGGAATGGAGACGCTGACGAAATATAAACCGAAAATAATAGTGGAATGCGAAGAACGCCACATTGGCAAGGAAAAGGTTTTGGAAACGATCAGATTCCTTGAAAACTTGAACTATTCGGGGCGTTTTATCAAGGACGATGAATACCTTCCATTGACGCAATTCGACTTTGCCGTGCATCAGGACACAAGCAGAAAACCGTATTGCAACAACTTTATTTTTGAATGATCGGATTAGAAGTTCCCTTTGATTATCTAAAAATATTCTATTTTTGCCAAGCATAAAAAAACATAAGAACATGACCAATATAACTTCCAAACCACGAACACTTGCCATCATATCCATGGTATTTATGGCCGCATTTGCCCGACTGATACCGCATCCGTGGAACTTTACTCCAATTGCTGCCATGGCCTTGTTTGGCGGGGTTTATTTTAAGGATAAGACAATGGCTTTAGTAATCACCATACTTTCCTTGATAGTAAGCGATGTCTTGACCGTTATGTTCATAAACAATCATTTCACCACCCTATCGAATTACTTTGTATCTTATGGAGTTTTATCGATATATGGTTGTTTTATACTTACAATCGGTATTGGATTTTTGCTAAGAAAGAAAACGAATTTATTGACCGTAGTTGGAGCTTCATTGGTCTCTTCAACGCTGTTTTATCTCGTAACCAATTACCCTTGCTGGGTAGGCAATCCAATCTATCCAAAAAACATTGAGGGACTGACCGCCTGTTATGTAGCCGGTTTGGAATTTTACCGCAATGGCATTTTAGGCGATTTGTTTTATTCAGGTGTTCTTTTTGGAGGATTTTATTTAGCCCGATTGAAGTTCCCTGTATTGGCAAAAGTTTAAATATATAGCATATTGACATGAACAACCCCTTCAATGGTAAAAATCATTGAAGGGGTTTTGTTTTGATTCGACCACAATTGACGTAAAAAAATTATTTTTGCCCCGCTTGATTTCTAAATCATAAATATTTTACCAACAACAATTTCCAGATTATGCCAAAAGACAATTCCATAAAATCAGTATTGATAATAGGTAGCGGGCCAATCATCATTGGTCAGGCGTGTGAGTTCGATTATTCAGGTTCGCAAGCATCGAGAAGCTTGAAAGAAGAAGGAATAGAGGTTTCGCTCATCAACTCGAACCCTGCCACCATCATGACTGATAAGGTTACTGCTGACCATATTTACCTTTTGCCACTAACGGTAGATTCAATCATTTCCATTCTTGAAGAACGAAAAATAGATGCGGTGCTTCCTACTATGGGAGGTCAAACGGCCTTGAATCTTGCCAAGGAAGCTGATGAAATGGGTATCTGGGAAAAATATGGTGTCAAGATAATCGGTGTAAACATTGCCGCGATTGAAACAACTGAAAACCGTGAAGCGTTTAGAAAGCTGATGATTGATATAGGTGTTGGAGTGGCTCCTTCCAAGGTGGCAAATTCTTTTTTGGAAGGCAAGGAGATAGCTCAAACCATCGGATTTCCTTTGGTGGTTCGTCCTTCTTATACTTTAGGAGGTACAGGTGGGAGTTTCGTTCACAAGAAGGAGGACTTCGAAGACGCTTTGAATCGAGGCTTGCATGCCTCTCCAATTCATGAAGTTTTGATAGAGAAGGCTGTGGTAGGTTGGAAGGAATTTGAATTGGAGTTATTGCGTGATGCTGCCGACAATGTAATCATCATCTGCTCCATAGAAAATATGGACCCCATGGGAATTCATACTGGCGATTCTATAACTGTTGCCCCTGCCATGACCTTAGCTGATTCCACCTATCAATTGATGCGTGATTTGGCCATCAGGATGATGCGTTCCATTGGTAATTTTGCTGGTGGTTGCAATGTACAGTTTGCCGTTAATCCGGAAGATGATGCCATTATTGCCATCGAGATTAATCCTCGCGTTTCGCGATCATCTGCACTTGCTTCCAAGGCTACCGGTTATCCCATTGCCAAGATCGCCGCAAAACTTGCCATCGGTTATCACTTGGATGAACTGAAAAACCAGATTACCAAATCTACCTCTGCATATTTTGAGCCTACTTTGGATTATGTCATCGTTAAGGTTCCTCGTTGGAATTTCGATAAGTTCCCTGGTTGCGACCGTTCTCTAGGCCTTCAGATGAAATCCGTTGGTGAAGTGATGGCTATCGGAAGAACCTTCATCGAAGCCTTGCAGAAAGCATGTCAGTCATTGGAGATCAACCGTCTTGGTTTGGGTTCTGATGGCAAGCACTGGACAAGGACCGACGATATCATCCATAGCCTTGAACATCCTTCGTGGGATCGCTTGTTCCATATCAAGGATGCAATGGATTTAGGTGTTCCTAACCAATCTATCCACAACTTGACCAAGATAGACAAATGGTTTCTATATCAGATAGAGCAATTGGTCAATTATGAAAACGAGTTGAGGCGCTATCGCTTGGATGAAATCCCAAAATCGTTGTTCTTGGAAGTTAAACAAATGGGGTTTTCTGATGCCCAGATAGCCTATATCTTAAGAAATGTAAGTGATGACCAAGTTTATGAACGCCGCAAAGAGTTGGGAATCCTTCGTGTGTATAAGATGGTGGACACTTGTGCAGCAGAATTTGAAGCAAAGACCCCTTACTTCTACTCTACCTTCGAAAACCAGTTCAATGAGGGCAAGGATGGTGTGACCAGCAAGGAACTTCATGCCGAAAATGAATCGAAATATTCTGACAAGAAGAAAATCATCGTCTTGGGCTCCGGTCCAAATAGAATAGGGCAAGGAATCGAGTTCGACTATTCCTGTGTTCATGGGGTTTTGGCTGCCAAAGAGGCGGGCTATGAAGCCATCATGATAAACTGCAACCCGGAAACGGTATCTACCGATTTCGACATTGCCGACAAGCTTTATTTCGAGCCGGTTTTCTGGGAGCACATCTACGAAATCATCGAATACGAAAAGCCTGAAGCCGTTATCGTTCAGTTGGGTGGACAGACTGCCTTGAAACTCGCCGAACGTTTGCATAGCAAAGGCATCAAGATTGCTGGAACTAGCTATAACTCCATGGATTTGGCTGAAGACAGAGGCCGTTTTTCTGACATCCTCAAGGAATTGGAAATCCCCTACCCAAAATATGGTGTTGCCGAATCTGCCGAAGAGGCTTTGAAGGTAGTTAAGGAGGTGGGATACCCTGTGTTGGTAAGGCCTTCCTACGTGTTGGGTGGCCAAGGCATGTCCATCGTCATCAACGATGAAGAACTCGAAAGTGCCGTCATTAAACTGTTGAAAAACCTACCTGGAAACCGTGTCCTCATCGACCATTTCCTGGATAGGGCGGTGGAATGCGAGATAGACGCTATCTGCGATGGTGACGACGTCCACATTATCGGCATGATGGAACATATAGAGCCTGCCGGAATCCATTCTGGCGACAGTTTCGCGGTTCTTCCCCCATTCAATCTCTCCGAAAATGTCATCAAGCAGATGGAGGACTACACCCGAAAGTTGAGTTACAACCTCGAAATACGCGGACTGATAAACATCCAGTTTGCCGTCAAGAATGAAATCGTATATGTCATCGAGGCCAACCCCCGTGCCTCTCGCACCGTGCCTTTCATCGCCAAGGCCTATGGCGTTCCGTATGTGAACATCGCCACCAAGGTGATGCTCGGAGCCAACAAATTGAAGGACTTCAAGATTACCCCACACCTTGAAGGATTTGCCATCAAGGAGCCAGTTTTCAGCTTCGACAAGTTCCCGAATGTGAACAAGGAACTGGGGCCCGAAATGAAATCCACCGGCGAAGCCATCCGTTTCATCAAGACCTTGGAAGACCCCTATTTCCGCAATTTGGTGAAGGAGAAGTCGATGTACTTGAGCCGATAACATTTCAGTTCTATCCTCCTCCCCTTCCTAATTCCTAATTTTTAATTCCTAATTCTTTTAAGGAGCCTATGGTTTCTTCTCGTATCAAGGTGCGTCCCGCTATCCGCTG
>CAIWCG010000143.1 GCA_903911135.1 uncultured Bacteroidota bacterium | reverse complement strand
TTGACATTTCAGGCAGTATATTTATTATAAATTTAAAAAATTAGTTTTTTAACGATCTAAATCTAAACTTTCCATTCTATTTTGTCTTAAAATAGGGGACTTGCTTTTTCTTAAATTATCCCTGTTTTTATCATTTATATTAACTTTTTCATTTCCTCTTACATCATTTAATTCATTAGCCCTTTTATTTGATATATCAAGCCTTTCAATAAACTTTTCTTCGAATCCTAATCCTTTAAATCGGTGTTTAGTATCATCAAAAACAACACCTGAAATCTTGCCTCCCCTTTCGTAAGTTTTGATTCCACAATCCTTAAGTTTGTTGTAAAAATCCTCTTTAGATTCAGCTTTCTTATAACAAGTTTTAAGCATTCCAATTAGTTGTTCCTTTTGGGTTTCTTTGCCAGTTCTTTGTTTAAGTTTGTATTCTTTTTCTGATAGATTATTTTTGCTTTTCTTACCATGTTCAACAACTGATTTTGAAACTTCAGGAAATTTCTCAATTTGGTACCTCTGAATATCTTTTTTAAGAGTTCCAAAGTCTGCTTTAGAAAGTCGAAGTGCCTTGCCTGTGCGGTATTCCACACCAGAAGCACATATATGAATGTGATAATGATCCTTGTCGAAGTGAGGCACACAAACATACATTCCATTAGGGTTTCTTTTATTAATATATTCAGTGGCTATTTCCTTCATTTTATCCAAGGTCAAATCCTTTGCATCATCTTTATGCCACGACAGAATTTCATGGCTAAGATATATACTGTCCTTTCTTGAAACATTTCTGAATTTATCATTGTCCATGAATTGCTTTTCCCATTTATCAATGGTCAATCCTTTTAGGTTGTGAGTAATAGCAAAAGAACCGCCCTTCCCATCGAAAAGATGTTTCTTTTCATCTGTCATATACTTCAAAAGCCTTCCGAAATGAGGCTTCTTGAATGACTTATATTTGACAATCATTTGCTAAAGGAGGATGTCGAAAAATGCCGTCAATTTCAGCTTCCAATTTTTCAATTCTCTTTTCAATCGCCTTATATTTATCCTCCCTGTCAAACAGGAATCTTTCTTTGGTTTTTACAATCTTTTGAACTTCGTTCAGGCATTCAGAAAGCACTTGCTCCAGCCTTGAAATCTGGTCGTTATTTGGAACAACATATTTGTTTTCAATGTATGCAAGAACAGCTTTTTTAATAAAGGAGGTAACGGTCAAATTGTGTTTAACCGCCGATGTTTTAACCCTTGCATATTCCCCGTTCTTATCAGAAAAACTTATATTGAATTCGGGCTTATTTGCCCTTTGTGTTTGCTTATACTTCAATAGATAGTTTTTACGATAAACCTTTTTAGCTTCCTTAATTTGTGAATCGGTTCCATGCTCCAAAATGCCTATGGATTCTAAGTAATCCCACATTGCGCTATTGTGTTTCTTATTCATGTGAAGAAAGATGTTTAGTGGATAATAAAGAAGGAATATTCTCAAAGGACACTTCCCTGCTTATTTCCGGTGGTTTGATTTTACTGTAAGAACTAAAAGTACCGCTTCTGTAATACGGTCTTAACCGAGCCATAATGGGTGGGTTATTTCCAGAGATTAATAAGGCGCGGTCAATTTCCATTTTTCTGATTTCATCATTCGTCATTAATGGTCTGATAATCTTTGCGCCCTTGTCATCTTCATACTGGTACCTACCTAATGTTTGTTCCAGTTCCTTAGAAGTTTCAAGCGATTGTCCTGTAAAGAACATTTTGGCAAAGCAATTTGATTTTATTCCGTCCGCATCATACTTGCCGTAGTGATGTATCAACTGGCTGAAATCCTGCACCAGTAGCATGATTCCGCTTCTGTGTTTGCGAACGTTCGCAACAGCTAAAGGAAGCGTCGGCAGGTTTAAGGATGAAGCTTCATCAATCAAAAGAAAAATATCTCTTTCTTTTTCCGTAGGAAAACGACTTATGATATATGCAAAGAATTGTTCGAAGAACAGAGAGGTTAGAACACTGTAATACTTTTGATCGGCAACAGAATTTTGAATGAATAGGGCTGTAGGCTTGTCCCTGAATTCCTGAAAATCCAAGTCGTCAAATGAGGTTACTTGCGCCACTGATTCATCACTGAATAAATTCAGAGAAGCCTTACAGGTGGCAATAATGCCACTAACCACCTTGTCATCATAAGAAAGGAAGGATTTATATTCAGCAAACAAAACATCATCTGCATGCTTACTGAATAATTTATCCACCATTTGGGGGTTGCCACCAAGAGCATTAAGTAGAAGCCGGACATTATAAAGGTTCTGAAATTCCTCGCCTTGTTTCTTTAGGATTGAAATGAGCATGGATAATAAGGAAGTGCCTTGAATATTCCAGAAAGGGTCTTTAGCTTTTCCAAAAGCCGTATCAATAAGCATCGAAGATATTTTTCGAATTTCCGAGGATGTATTTGCACGAACCAAAGGGTTATAACCAAAGGAGATGTCCGGCTTCGCAAAATTAAGCACCTTGGTTTTAATCCCCTTTTGCGTGAGAAAGCCCGAAGTCTTGGTAAAGAGTTCACCTGAAGGGTCATGAACAATAAAACTACCCTTCATTGTAAAGAGCGATGGAATGAGAACAACACTGGATTTACCAGTTCCGGTTCCACCGATAATAAGGGCATTTTGATAGGAATGTTTAAGTGTTAAATTCCTTCTGCCAGTTAAACAAAAACCGAAATTATTACTTGAAAGCAGAGAGCCTTGGGAGGCGAATTCTGCATTATATTCACGGTTCCTCGAGGGTACTTGTGATATAAGGTCTCCGATTAAATCGAAGATGAATTTCAATATGCTCACAACCATATTGAATATAAATTCTAATATTTGCATTATTATTTTCATTGCTATTAACGTATTGATTTTATAAATTTTTGAATCCAATCATTAACCTCATGGAGGAACACTTCAGCGAGCCGAAGTGTTCCCCATAGAAGCCATAGGAAAATCTTGAATATGATTTTACACATTCCCAAGAGTACATCCCTAATGATCATTGTTTATATTAAATTGGATTTACAACAAGTTTGCTGAAATAGTCACAGTAGCTCCTTTGCCCTCCAATACCTTTTTATAAAAACCGGAAACGGTTTTGAAATTGCTATCTCCAACAACATCCGAAGGCTGGCATAACAAGTAAACATCTATTCCCTTTAAATTTTGAAGTGGCAAAAGGTCATTTAATTTAGTTCTCGAAACCTCATAATTACTGTTAAGTAATACTAAGGTTTTTGCATTGTAAAAAGAGAATTCAGGGCTATTCTCCATTAGGTCAGAATACACTATCAGAATTCGTTTAGAGGCTTTGCTTTTGCTTAATCGGTTTAGCTCCATTGCAACAGGCATATATATAGAAGAATGCTTTTTTCCTATAGAATCGGAACCCGCATCATTCAGTATTTTACTTACATCAGAATCAAAATTCTTAACCTCTTTTTCTCTGTCGTATTCGTTGGATAACCATTCATTAGCAGTGCCGATTTTTGCCTCTTTGGAAGGATTAAAACTTACATTGCTAATATTGGTAAATCGAAATATTCCCCCGTTCCATTTTATTGTTTCAAAATCATAAAGAGGAATAATCTCTCCTGCCTTAGGGTTAGACAGTTGCGCATCAGTAATATCACGGAGTACGGATATTTCTGTTATTGTGGATTTCCCCGACAGATATACTGCCGAGGAAATACCACCAATAACCAACATTGAAATTATGATGATAGTTTTCATTTGGAATCGTCATTAAGATAGTCCTGTGCTAATAGGAAATGGAATTCGGCACTAGGTAAGGCATCATAAAAACAGTCAGGTACTTTTCTGTCGGTTCGGAAGGTAAGATTTGTACTCTTGAAAATCTCCGCTGATTCGTGATACATCTTTTCAATCCTTCTGTTAACGGTTCCAGAATAGTTATTTATTCGTACCACGATTTTAGCCCTTTCCAAGAGATAGTTCTGCATATCATCTTTTTGCTTGAGCTTAAAGTTTATTTCCTTGTTTCTTGCTCTTATATTCTTGCTTAATTTCCTTGAATGTAAGCTGTTTTTGATTTCATCCAAGGATGGTAGGAAGTGGTGAGAAAGGAATACAGAAACAATAAATAGAAATAGGTTAATCACCACAAAAACAATAGGGCTTACTGAAAGGTCTCTTTGTTTTAGAATTATTACACGAAGATAAGCAAGTCCAATGAATAGGGCTACTGTTACTATCATGGTTACAACTACAAAAAGCCACCTATTCAAAGGGGTTTGGATTTTCTTATACATCATCGGAACAATATGGGAGAATGCATAAACACCGATTGATACAGAGAAGGAAATAAACAAGGCAAAGAGCAAATTCTCACCGGAAATTTCAAAGGCTTTAGCATTGAATAGAATCTCACCGATTAGGATAATAGCTGTTACAAAAAGGGCTATGCGGATTCTATGATTCACACTGTTAGAATCATAACGATGCAATTCATATTCATCGTGTTTATTCCTTTCCTGTAAATCAAATATTTCTGTATCTAACTGTTCGCATTTCTCTTTTACACGTTTAGCATCAAGCTGTCCCTCTGGTAAGTGGGTGCTTGTTTGTAGATGTTGATAAGAACGGGAAGCTAATTCCTCATATCCGGCTTTTATATCACCGATATAAGGGTCAAGTTTTTCGCCCGTAGGCGATGGTTGGTTTTTTCCGGCATAATGCTTGCCGTTTTTTCGCGCCAAATCTTTCATTTCGGCGTCCTTTTTATGTATTAGGTTCTCCAACTCTGGGTTGGTAGTAACCTTTGCTAATGCTAGCTGATATGAATTTTTCATTTTTATATTTCTATTATTATTGAACATATTTTTATGGTTATTTTTTTATTAATTTCGACCAATGGGCGGAGGGAGGAAACGGAGGGAGATTTTGCATTAGAATGCATCATTTTGCAACAAAATGTTGCCTCTAAGGAGGCTTTTTAACGGGAAATAAAGGACTTAAAATCCTGTGGCCATTGCGGCCGTATCGGTTCGATTCCGATCCGGGGTACAAAGTGAAAGTGATTGAAAATAGGCGGTTTATACCGCTTATTTTCGTTTTAGCAAGTTCACATTGAACCCCGTGAGGTGTGGAAAATTCGACTAAGGTGTGGGAATAAGGTGTGGGAATCTTAAATATTGAATTCATTTCTCGATACTTTTTTGTTCTATAGTTTGTTCATTTCTGATTTCATCCAATTCATTCTTGCGGTCAATTTCTTTTGGGAAAACTTCAAAGTTACGAAGCGATTTTGCCATCTCTTTTTAGTCTATGTAATGCTTTTCTATTACTCCGGAATCAGAATGACCAGTGACTCTTTTCACCGCCTCACTTTGAATTAGATGAATAGATAGCGATGTGATATGGGCCTTGCGGTATGATTTGAAAGTAAGCTGTCTGCCTGTATTAAGTTGTTGGTAATAATGACTGAATCCCCTACTTAACACATCCGACATAACTCTATTTCTGTTGATTTCAACTTCCGGTGCAAGAATGTACTTATCCTTCCCCTTGTTCTCTTCATAGCCTAATTTTATGAGCAATTTATGGAGATTATTGGTTACTGGAATATAACCAAATTTCTTGTTTTTTTCAGTTTTTCTGTTTTGAATTTTGTTAACTTTTATATCTTCATAAACAATGTAAATTGGCATGCCATTCTCCTCAGTAATATCCTTGAATTTCAGATTTATTATCTCTTCCCTTCTTCGCCCAGTTTCCAGTGCAAGGTTGAATCCATCAGCAAGCCAAGGGCGATAGAAGTTGCGCATATGCTTTACCCCATTCTCATATTCCCTTACTGGCCTTGATTGCGGTGTTACTGGCTTCACAGCACCCGCTGTAATCAACTGCACATCAACAACTGTCACACCTATTGTTAATGTAAAGAATTATGGTTCTGTAGCCATCACTTCTTGTTCTATAATTTATAGTATTGATGGTGGTGCTCCAGCTACTTTCAATTGGAATGGGAATCTTGCTGCAGCTGCCATTACAATTGTAACTTTACCTGCAACCGCACTTTCAAGTGGTTTGCATACCATTCAAGCTTATACCAGCGGCCCAAATGGAGGCTATGATACTTATGCATTGGATGATACCACTACTTTTTATTTCACTACCAATGGGATTACTCCAAACTTTATACAGGGCTTTGAATCCACAACCTTCCCTCCAGCGGGGTGGTCAATAGTTAATCCGGATAGTTCCACAACTTGGGGTCAGTCTACAGCAGGATATCATAATGGTAATGCATCTGCCCACATGAATAATTATTACTATAGTTCACCTGGAGAAAAAGATGATTTGATAAGCCCTAACTTTAATGTCTCATCTACTGTTTCTCCACAATTATCCTTTTATGTTGCCTATGCGATGTATACAAGTAATACCCCAGAGACCTTGTCAGTATTTATCTCCACTGATTGTGGTGCAACCTGGACTTCCATTTATTCGAAGAACGGAACTGCCTTGCAAACCGCACCTTCCACTACTTCCGAGTTCGTTCCTACAGCTGCTCAATGGAGAAAAGATTCCATCAGTCTTTCGGCTTACACCACCTTCCAGAATGTAATCTTCAAGTTTGAGAATACAACAGAAAATGGTAACGATTTATATTTGGATGACATCAACATTACTGCAAGCGCAACTGGCATCCCTATTACTGCTAATAACATCACCGATGTTACTGTGTTCCCGAATCCTACAAATAATAAGATAAATGTCTTGTTTGCCTTGAATAATCAAGAGAATGTAAGCATCAAGTTGTATGACATATATGGAGAAATGATTAATGCTTTCATTAATCAGCCACTTGGGAAAGGCAATCATTCCTACAACTTCGAATTAAATGATTATGCAGCAGGAATTTATTTCCTAAACGTAACATCTGGCGAAAGCACAACTGTGAAAAAGGTTTACTTTCAAAAATAATACTACCATGCACCAGAGCCGTTGGATATGACGTATCGCTTCAACGGAATACTAATCATTCTATCAAACCCTTCTGGATGACTACTTATTTCAGGATGAGACAGGATTAATAATGATACCTGAAACAAAAGGATGGTTATTTCTCTTTTTTATTCTTCAGCACCCAATACAAACCTTTAATGTCCGATTCCCATTTAGGCAATAGAATAACCATCATCAATTCTTCTAAAAGATCAATGGCAGTAAGGGTTACGGCAAAATAAAACAGTGGCATAAAAGGTTCTTTAAGCAGGAAAATAAATATCAGGAACAAACCTTGCATCACGGCTGCCATCTTTGCAATATAGGTATGAAAACTCGTTGCTTTATGATATTTTACAAAAGCAAAACCATTTTGTAAAAGATATAGAATGAATATTGCGATAAAGTAAATGATTTCATCTTTTACAAATGGTGTTTTAAGAAGCAGCAAACCTGCAAAGGCAACTGCAACAGTAAGGTCATCGCCTATGGAATCAAGCTGTGAACCCAATATGCTGGTTACCTTGTATTTACGGGCCAAGTAACCATCAATCGCATCGCTGAAAAAACTGATTGCGAGTAACCATTTAAACAAATCCACCTCTTTCATGATGATTAAATAAAGCAACACCGGTGCTGCGATTATCCGGTAAATGGTGATGCCATTAATGATATAATAACTTTGTTTATGCATTTTCTTTTTTTGTAAATGCAAAGATATGGATAATAAAACCATAGTGATATGGTGAAGTACTACAAATCCATCTCAGCGGGCATGACCATAAGTCCTGACGGTTTTCCTTCAGTCAGTTAATAAGCCTGATACTTTTAATAAATAACTTAAACTGTCACTAACATAATTTCCAGAAGAGGTTTTTGAAGAATAATAATTTAGATTCTTATTTTCTAATCAACTCTTTTGTAAAGATGACATTCCTGTCTTTAAGATGGGCTTGGACAAAGTCAAAACAATTATCATACAAGATGCCATATTGGATAAACAGTAAATCGACCAATTAAATATAAATGTTTTGTAATCCATCACCGTAAAATAATAACATTTTATTTTATGTAGAATTGCTACCATGATACATGTAGTGCTTATTTAATCCATAAGGATTAAATAAGAGTCGGGTAATGATATCATAACATCCATCTTATTATTTTGCGGCGTAATATATTTCTAAATCTTATTAAATGATTCAAAGAAACATCGTACCAAACCAAAATTTCCATCATCAACACCTCGACCGCTTCACTCTCCTCGCACTCCTATTGATACTCTTGCTTCAACTGTATGCAAATTTTGCAGATGCTCAATGCAACCAGCAGGGTTGCCATGATGTGGACCTGAAGATCATGTCTTGGAACATTTACATGCTGCCTCACTATTGGATTCATACTGGCCAGTTGGCGCGTGCAAAAGAGATTGTGGAAGTCCTAAAGAACGAGAATGTGGATGTAATCGTCTTTGAAGAAGCATTCGACAGTCAATCCCGCAAAATTATCCGTGCCGGCCTGAAGGACTACTTCTCTTATGAATCAGGCGATCCAGGTCGTAACCGATTCTGGAAAAGCAATTCCGGTGTATGGATATTGAGTAAGGTGCCAATCAATGTTCTCAAGCAAATATTCTTTAAGAAAGCTGCCGGCGCTGACCGTTTGGCTTGCAAAGGTGCTATTTTATTAAGAGCGGAAAAACAAAATGTTTGCTTTCAGATAGTAGGAACGCACCTTCAATCAGAGTTGGCAAAAAAGAATGTTCAGAACATTCGCAATTCACAATATGAACAGATAAAAACTGAATTGCTGGAGCCATTTTCACAAGAATATATACCTCAATTTGTAGTAGGTGATTTCAACACCATGCGAAGTGATTCAACGAGCTATAAACAAATGATTTCAACCCTTCATGCTGCGCAATGTAACATGGTAGGTAATATTAATTACTCCTTTGATTACAATCAAAACGATCTGATAAAAGGTACCGAAGAGAAACCGCAGCTTATAGATTACATATTATATAAAGTGACGCCAGGCATGGAAGTAACAGGGAATATGTGGGTTAAGATATTCAAGAAGAAATGGAACATTAGGCATAAGGATTTATCAGACCATTTTGCAATCACTAGTGTTATTGAATTGTAAAGTGGGTAATGAAAATATTTAAGATTAACTTAAGCTTTCTATAATTCTTTAATAACTTTATTTGTAGTTTTTTGCAACCGAAAGTTTTAACGAATAATTACAGAAATCAAGAATGAAAAAAAAAATATTGTTCATAATTGGTTCCACCAACCAAACAATACAGATGCATAAAATAGCCTCTCACCTTCAAGAATACGATTGTTACTTCAGTCAGATATATGATAAGGCGCCACATATACAATTAGCTATAAAAGCAGGACTATTGGAAAAAACAATAATATCAGGGTCTTTCAAGCAGCGGTCGGAGGAATATCTTAAAGAGAATTCGCTTAAGAATGATTATGCTGGTTCTTTTTATGACAACAAGTATGACCTTGCGGTGCTATGCACAGATCTAATTATTCCAAATGAATTAAGGAAAATAAAAACAATATTCGTTCAAGAAGGGATGACCGATATGTTGACCAAATGGGGCCGCATTGTAAAGGCCTTAGGTCTTCCTCCCTATATGGCTTTGGATACTTCCTTGAATGGATCGAGCAACAGGTGTGATGTTTATTGTGTTGCTTCACAAGGATATAAGAATTATTTTTCAGGCATGGGTACAGAGGAATCAAAATTGATAGTAACAGGGATTCCAAACTTTGATAATGTAAAGGAATATTTGAATAACGATTTTCCAGTAAAGCATTATGTAATGGTTGCCACATCCGATATACGTGAATGCTTTGGAATCGACAATAGAAAGAAGTTTATAGCAGATGCAGTTTCTATAGCCAAAGGCAGACAACTACTTTTTAAACTACATCCCAATGAAAGTGTAAAAAGGGCTATTAAAGAAATAAGGGATAATACACCTGAGGATACAATGATCTATACCAATGGCAATGCCAACCACATGATAGCCAATTGTGATGAGTTAATAACACAATATTCTACTCTGGCTTATGTAGGAATTGTATTAGGAAAGAAAGTACATTCCTATTTTGAAGTTGAACAATTGAAACGACTGGTACCTGAACAAAATGATGGTACATCAGCAAAGAATATTGCTTGGATTTGTCGGAATTTTGTTGAATATAAAGGAACTAAGAAAGAATTCCTAAATGGCGTATCAAAAATTACTAAGGAGGTAGCGGCTTAATAGTTCAATGGAAATGGAAATGGAAAATAAAATAGTAACTATAGTTCAGACAAGATGTGGATCCTCAAGACTACCAAACAAAGTTTTGTTGCCATTGGCAGACCAACCATTATTTATAAGAATGCATGAACGGTTAATGGCCAGCAAACTCGCCGGAACCATTGTCATTGCGACTACTACAAACAAAAAGGATGATGTTATTGAAGAACTTTGCCTAAAGGCAAACATCCCCTATTACAGAGGCCATGAGACCGATTTATTGGATCGTTATTATTGGACTGCATTGGTTCATGAGGCTGATATAATTGTTAAGATTCCTTCTGATTGTCCTTTGATAGATCCAAAAATCATTGATAATGCGATTCAATATTATTTAGATAATGATTTCGATTTTGTTAGCAATCTTCACCCGGCTTCCTACCCAGATGGCAATGATATAGAGGTATTTTCGATGAACTTACTGGAGGATGCTTGGGCAAATGCAATGGAGAATTATGAACGTGAACATGCAACACCTTTCTTCTGGGATAATCCAGACAAATTTAACATTGGCAATGTAAGCATGGACGATAATCAAGACTACTCCATGACCCATCGCTTTACGATAGATTACCAGGAGGACTATGATTTCATCAAGAAGGTTTATGATGAATTATATCCCATCAATCCAATGTTTGGCTTGGATGAAATCATGAATTTGTTGTCCGAAAGAAAAGATATCCATTCTATCAATCATCATTTGGCTGGAATCAATTGGTACCGGAATCATTTGAAGGATTTGAAGACTGTTGATGCATCACATACAAAAGTTTTAGCAGAATAATTTATGGACGAAATAAAATTGGAAGAATTGAATTCATTAGGCTATAAAGTTAGGCAGCATGTCATCAGAATGTCCGGCAATGGCGGTTGTTTCATAGGTGCATCCTTATCTTGCACAGACCTCTTGGTATATCTTTATTCTGAATTCTTGAATGTCTCAACGGATAATCTTCAAGACCCAAACAGAGATTACTTATTCCTGTCCAAAGGACATGATGTGCCAGCATTGTATGGTACTATGGCTGAATTCGGATTCTTCGAAAGAGAAAGATTGTTAAATCATTTAAGCACCAATGATAATATTTATTGGCATCCGAATATCAGCATTCCTGGAATAGAATTTCATTCAGGTTCCTTGGGCCATCTACTTTCTGTAGCGATGGGAGTGGCTTATGATTGCAAGATTAATGGGCAGAATAACAAAATAGTTGTGGTTCTTGGTGATGGCGAATTAAATGAAGGAACCATTTGGGAAGGCTTGCTGGTAGCGTCTTCCATCCAGCTTGGGAATATGATGATAGTTGTTGATAGAAATCATTTCCAAGCTAACATGAAAACGGAAGACCTTATCAAGTTGGAACCTATTCAAGATAAATTTAAAGCCTTTGGTTGTGAGGTAATAAGAATTGATGGGCATGATTTCAACGCAATGAACGATACCTTTAATTCTTTCCCCTTCTCTGAAAATAAAATCAGTGTAGTAATAGCAGATACCATCCGTGGTAAAGGATTACCTAGTATAGAAGCCCGCGCAGACAGATGGTTCTGTAACTTTAATGATAATGAAGTTCAAAGTCTTTTAAAGGAATTGGATGGTAATGGTCCAACACAATTGGAATCAGAAATATTAATAGTTCGATAAAAATGAAATATGATGAATTACGAAAAACTATTGCTTCAACAGGCAGAACAAGATGAAAGAATTGTTGTGATGACGGCCGAAAATCGTGCGCTTATACGAAATGTTCATTGTATTCTAAAAGAACGGTTTATTGATACCGGTATTACCGAACAGACAATGGTGGGTATGGCGGCTGGTCTTTCACTTCGTGGTCGTATTCCCGTTATACATGCGCTCACTACTTTCCTTACCATGCGCGCTTTTGAGTTCATTCGTTCGGATGTTGGCATTGCAAATTTACCTGTTAAGTTAAGCGGATTTATTCCTGGCTTTCTTTCTGATGGAAATGGTCCAACACATCAGGCAATTGAAGATGTTTCTTTAATGCGTGGCATTCCAAACATGGAAGTCTTTTGTCCAGCCGATGAAAATGATTTATTAATTATGCTTCCCAAAATATGGGCTACTTCAGCTCCTTCATACGTTCGAATTAATCATCTTCCAGGAAAATATGTACATGATAAGAATTTTGAAATCGGTAAGGCTGAGGTAATCTGTGAAGGTTCAGATATTACATTCCTTGTTTATGGCTATCTTTTCGAACAGACAATGGAGGCTGGCACTATTTTGAAAGAAAAGGGTTATTCAGTTGGGCTTATAAATATGCGATCTCTAAAGCCTGTTGATGAAGAGGCTATAATAAGGGCTGCGGTAAAAAGTAATATTTGCGTTACTGTTGAAGATCATCTCATCACAGGAGGACTTTATTCCATAGTAGCTGAAACTCTTTTGAAAAATAAAATCACTGTTGATGTAATTCCACTGGCTTTAAGGAACAGGTGGTTCAAACCAGCACTTTTGCAGGATGTTTTAGAGTATGAAGAGTTTACGGCAGAAGCAATTGTCAATCATGTTTTGCGTGAATTAAAAATACGATTAAATACTATTAATATATAATAATATGGCAAATAAACCAGATTTAAATAACTATTATCCCTGTATCGAGAAGTCTGAAGAACTCTATCAAAGAGCAAAACAAATCATGACCCCTGTAACACAGACTCTGGCTAAGGGTCCTGGGCAATATGTAAATGGTGTCGCACCAAAATATTTGAAGCGAGGCCTTGGTTCTCATGTTTGGGATGTGGATGGTAATGAATATATCGATTACACAATGGGAGTTGGTCCGCTGTCGTTAGGTTATTGCTATCCAAGAACGGATAATGCAATCATCGAGCAGTTAAAAGATGGCATTACTTTTTCTTTGATGCATGAGTTGGAAGTTGTGTTGAGCGAGCTTGTCCATGAGATCATTCCTAATGCAGAATCCATTCGAATCAGCAAGACAGGAGCTGATGTCTGCAGTGCTGCTATCCGTATATCCCGAGCCTTTACAGGTCGTAATAAAGTTGTGTGTTGTGGTTATCATGGCTGGCATGATTGGTATATTGGCACCACAAATCGCAACTTCGGGATTCCTGAAGAGACCCAATTATTAACGCATACATTTGATTATAATAATATAGAATCTGTTAAGGATGCATTGGATGAAGATACAGCATGCTTGATTCTTGAACCAATAGTTTTTGAAGAGCCAAAAAATAATTTCCTCCATGAACTTCAAGCATTATGCAAAGCAAATGGAACCCTGCTTATTTTCGATGAAATGTGGACAGGATTCAGATTGGCATTAGGTGGTGCCCAAGAATATTTTGGAATCACCCCAGACCTTGCTGTCTATTCAAAAGCATTTGCAAACGGCATGCCTATATCCTTATTAACCGGAAGAAAAGATGTAATGAAATTGTTTGAAAAGGATGTATTCTTCTTTACCACTTTTGGTGGAGAGGCCTTGTCACTTGCCGCAGCAGTAGCGACAATTCATGAGATGAACGAAAAGAATGTCCCTAAATATCTTGCAGATCAGGGATTAAAATTAAAGGAAGGATACAACAATCTTGTTGCTGAATTCGGAATGCAAAATATCACTAAATGTGTTGGCTATCCATGCCGAACAATGGTTACATTTGATGCCAATGCCGGTGATCCATTATTGATGAAATCATACATGCAGCAGGAACTTATCCGTATGGGAATCTTATGGACAGGATTCCATAACATGAGCTTCAGCCATACCGATCAGGATGTTGAATATACCTTAAAAGCATACCGAGAATTTCTTCCAAAATTTAAAGAAGTTGTTGAATCAAAAGATATAAAATCACATCTTAAAGGAGAGCCTGTGGAACCTGTTTTCAGGAAGGTGAGCAACTTCAATACCAAGCCAAAAGAAAAATTAGAAACAGCAAAAGCATGAACATTTTTTCATTAGAAAATAAAGTTGCGATAGTCACAGGAGCCTTGGGTTTACTGGGCAAACAACATTGTGCAGCTTTGGCAAATGCAGGGGCCAATGTTGTAATTGCAGATATGGATAAAAAGGCTTGTATGGAATTCGCAGCTACTCTTGGCCCCAATCATTTGGGAATTAAAATGGATGTTACGAAGGAGAATTCATTGGAAGCTTCAAGAGATATTATCATGAATAAATATTGCCGAATAGATATATTAGTAAACAATGCTGCCATCAATGACAAATTCGAAGATGAATCCATTATTCTAAGCCAATCGAAGTTTGAAAACTACCCTCTCGATTTATGGCAGCGGTCTTTGCAAGTCAATATTACCGGAGTATTTCTTTGTTCACGTGTATTTGGGATGGTGATGGCAAATCAAAATTCAGGCAGCATAATAAACATAGCTTCAACTTATGGAATTGTGGCTCCAGATCAAAATCTTTATAAGGATGAAAATAATAATCAGACATTCTACAAAACTGCCTCGTACCCCACTACAAAAGGTGCCGTGATTAGTTTCACACGATTTCTTGCAGCCTATTGGGGACCAAAAAATGTTCGTGTAAATTCATTATCCCCTGGTGGTGTCGAAAACAATCATGAGAACTTCTTCGTCAACAATTACAAAAAAAAGACTCCTCTTGGCCGGATGTCATCTCCAACAGATTATCATGGGGCAATTGTTTTTTTGGCAAGCAATGCTTCAAGTTATATGACCGGTGCAAATTTGGTTGTGGATGGAGGATTTACAGCTATCTAATTGTAAATTATAATCTAAAAGAAATATTACACAATTAAATCAAATTTAATGAAAGCAATTCAAATTACAGAAAAAAGAAGCATAGGTGCAGGTCAGCCTGTTTACATCATTGCTGAAATCGGAATTAACCATAATGGATCTTTGGCAATTGCAAAAGCCTTGATTGATGAAGCAGTTACTGCTGGTTGTGATGCTGTTAAGTTTCAAAAAAGAACTCCAGAATTATGTGTTCCTAAAGAGCAACGTCTTCAGGAACGTGATACTCCTTGGGGACGAATGACATATATTGATTATCGTTATAAGGTTGAATTTAACCAAAGCGATTATGAAGCGATTGATGCCTATTGCAAGAACAAGGGAATTGATTGGTTTGCCTCCTGTTGGGATGAAGAAAGTGTTGATTTCATTGAGCAATTCAATCCTCCAGTATATAAGATGGCTTCTGCTTCACTGACAGATCACAACTTGATTCGAAAGGTTAAAAATACCGGTAGGCCATACATGCTTTCCACTGGAATGTCCACGATGGATGAAATCGAAAATACTACCAATGAATTTGGATTGTATAAAGTGATGATTGCCCACTCCACTTCAGCATATCCATGTGCCGTTGATGAATTAAATTTATTTATGATCAAGACGCTTCAAGATAAATATCCCGACACACCAATTGGCTATTCAGGTCATGAAACTGGTCTGGCTCCTTCCTTGGTTGCTGCAGCTTTGGGTGCCACTTTTATTGAAAGGCATTTCACTCTTGACCGTGCTATGTGGGGTTCTGACCAAGCGGCTTCTGTTGAACCACAAGGGATGCATCGATTGGTGCGTGATATTCGTGATTTGGAGAAGTCTTTGGGCGATGGAATCAAGAAAGTTTATCAAAGCGAAATGAATAGTCTTAAGCGATTAAGACGCGATGCATATATTACTCCAAAGATTGAAAATGCAATAGAAAGTGTTAAGTAATTTTGAGATTTATACCACATCCATTCTTCTATTATGGATGGTTTTGATTGTTATACTGGAACGAAAGTTTCCTTATAAAAAAGGGATTCCAATATTACGGAAAGGTTTCTGGACCGATCTGATTTGGTACACCCTCATTCAAAGTTATCTTCTCAAGATACTCATCTTTGATTACATAATTCACCCTCTTGATAATTATTATCATGTGTCTTTTCAATTATTAGATTCAATTCCTCTTTGGGAACAAGTGATCTTCTTTTTGGTAATTCACGACTTCTATATCTATTGGTTTCATCGTTGGCAGCATTCATCCAAAATTCTTTGGAGAACTCACGAAGCTCATCATTCCAATAAAGAGATAGACTGGTTGGCTGGCTCCCGCTCACATAGCATTGAAATCATTATAAATCAAACCATTGAATTTTTACCTATCGTTTTATTAGGCGCAAATCCATGGGTGGTTCCTTTGAAAGCATTGATAGATGCGGTTTGGGGTATGTACATTCATTCTAACATCAACGTAAAGTCAGGCAAACTTCAATACATCATCAATGGCCCCGAAATGCATCAATGGCATCATGCCGATGACAAGAATGTTTTCCATGCCAACTTCTCAACAAAATTTGCAATTTGGGATTGGTTATTCGGCACAGGATATTTACCGAAACACAAGCCTGAAAAGTTTGGATTGTATTATGAATATCCTAGAGATTATTTCTTGCAGCATATATTTTCTTTCAGGCCATTCAAGGAAATCAAATTTTCCAAATTTTGGTTCTCTGATCCATTAATTAATTTGAGACCTTGGATAATGAAAATTTGGATTAAGATTAAAAAAATCTTTTCTATTGAAAACGAGCATCTCAAATCATACTTAAATTTAATAGTCATTTATTTTAAAAGAAATAGATCTGCATGAAAATTATTTCTTGGGTTTATTTATTTATAGCAGCCGGATTGGAAATAGGCTGGGTATATTGTTTGAAGTTTATGGATCTAAAGAAAATCTACTCAATTGGATTTAATGGTATAGTCCAAAACAAGCAATCCTTAATTTTATTAATTCCAGTCATAGGATATGCAATAACAGGAATAGGCAACATCATATTTTTTTATTTGGCAATGAAGGAAATCCCTACCTCTGTGGCCTTTGCAGCTTGGATGGCTATCACACTTTCAGGTGTAAAAGTAATTGATACGGTTGTATTCAAAGAAGGAATCTCAACAATTCAATATATCAGTTTTGCGCTGATAATAATTGGAATAATTGGACTCAAGAAAACTCTTTAAGACACATTGACTTAAATATTCTTATTTTATTAACCTTTTCTTTATTGTAATTTAAGAAGATTGATAGTTCTTTGCAGCTCAATTTACATATAGCTTTTAGGAAGATGAAGAAGAAATACAAAACAATTATCAAGGAAAATATCAGTGCGCTGAGGAGTATTAAAATTCTATCGCCAAAGCGAATGAAATTGGAAGAAATCAATTATAACAAGGGCATTATGGAAGATGCAGAATTGTTTTCTTTGATTGATCCTGCTATTACCAAAGAAATAAAAACTGGATTTCAAATTTCTATCAGCTTGCTGAAGAGGAATCATCCATTTTATAAAAAATTGGTTTCACTAATTCGCTTTCGAGCTTCTGAAAAATGAAAATCGTAATGTACAATTACCAGCATACGGTAATTTATAAACTATGTAAATGCATGCTGATGAAAAAGCGTTGCAAAATAATTTCATCGGATAAAAAGAATGGAATCATTCATGCCAAGAGTAAGTTCCGCTTATTTCGGCCATCATTTTCCATACAAATCGAAAGCAAGGAAATTGATAATAATCAAACAAAACTTTCGGTGGATTTTATTCCTAAGAATACGAATAAACGATCAATTACTATCCAAGAAACAGAAGAAACAAGGTTCCTAGAAATGGTGAATCATTATTTATAATTCCTGATTACTATTAGTAAAAATATAATTTAACATTGGAATAACGATAGCATAACATTAGATTGGTTGCTTTGCCAAAAGATATGCTTATTAATAATTGAATCAATTAAATGAAAAAAAAAATCAATATTTCATCATTGTGGTTATTGCGCTGTCAGCAGTTGTAATTTTATATGCCATTTTTTGAACTAATTAACCAATAAACTCCTATACTATTATACTTAACTTTCAATGGATAATAAAAATTTAAAGATACTTATTGTTGATGATGATTCAGAATTCCTTGAAACGCTGAAACATCATCTTAAAAAGGATAAATATCTTGTGTCTACCGCCACAAACGGTAAGGATGCATTAGCCATTGCCCGTAAAGATAATCCTCGACTCATCATTCTTGATATTAACTTGCCGGATATGGATGGCGTTGAAGTATGTCGACATATCCGCGAGTTACCTGATTTACGCAACTCTTTGGTGATTTTCCTGACCAACTGCAATGAAGATTATACTCAGATTGCTGCCTTTGAGGCAGGAGCAGATGATTATATCACCAAGCCTCTCAAACCTGAATTGCATCTATCCCGCATTCGTGCAATCCTTAAAAGAATAGATCCAACAATTGTTACTCCGGTAACAATTATTGGTGATATTACTATTGACAGAGAAAAATATATAATATTTCTTAGGGATCAGATCATTGAACTTCAAAGAAAGGAATTTGAGTTGCTAGATTTCCTTATTTCCAGTCCTGGTAAAGTATTTTCAAGAGAAGAGATTCTTAACTCAATTTGGAACCAAGACTTCACAGTCATTCATCGAACCATTGATGTTCATATTAGTAAAATCCGTGAGAAGATTGGTAAAAAATACATCAAAACGATAAAAGGAATAGGATATAAATTTGAAAGATAGATTTTAAGCTTTTTACTATTATTACCTAATAATTGTCATTTATTTCCTAAGTGTATTTTTTGTATGAATTCTTTTATTTGTTGGCAAAACATAATTATATACTAAGTCCTTTGTTTTATAAGACATAATGAACATTTTTAAAACAACGTATTGTTAATAGGCAATCCCGAATTCACATTAGAAATAAATAAACGGATTAAGCCGAAAACCAACCAAAGTAGGCAAAGCAAATTGCCGTACAAGAAATTCTAATGCATCACTACTATCTTAGAAACAGCTTCAGTTACTTGAAATTCATTCACAACTTTGCACCAATAAATTCCGTTTTCAAAAGAATCCGTGTAAATAACATGTGAATCTCCTGTGATTTTTTCCTCTTTAAATAATCTTCCGCTTGCATCGAATATTTGCAGCGTTAATTTTTTCGCTGGCATTGAGGCAAAAGTTATTGTTGCGTATGTATTGACAGGGCTTGGAAAAATATTAATCGCATTTTCGTTTCTATTGTTCTCCGGCATCCCTAAAAAAAGACAATCAGTAATTTTGTTTGAACATGCATCTCCGTTAAGGTATGACATAACTGTATTGATTGAACCACGACAAAAATGTCCTGACAGAATCTGAAAACGTACTTTGACCAGCGGAGTATCGTTAGTAATTGGCTGCGTACTGAAAGAAGTAAAGAATATCGTTCTGCTACTTGTCTCATTTGCAGTTATGCTCGTGTATGGAGCGAGCCGGATAGTTGTATCGTATGCAAAAGAGAGGGTGTCATAATTGAAAGAAAATCAACCGCATTGATAACATCACCCGATAGAAATTTAACCGGAAATTCGACAAAGCCGCCCGCCTCAACAGCGTTGAATAAATCATACACAACAGAGTCATGCACATCAATGATATTGATAGATTTTATAGATTTAGCTTGAGCAAAACAGAAGAACGAAAGAATGCAAATGGCGAAAGTTAATATTTGATTTTTCATAATAATTTTATTTTTATTTGGCGCAAAAATAGGTCAATCAGGTTATTTAAAAGTAACGCTTAAATTATGTTTGTGTATATTAAAGATAGAAAATGCCCCATCTGCAACCGTGGAGGACTTTCAGAAATGTAAACCGAAAATATAAAGAAAGTATGAAAAGAAAAAAGAGAACTATTCATTAGATCAACATTGCATATCTTGATTGTCTGAAAATGGGAACGCTGATTAGGCAGATTGCTTATGATATTATTTATGCCCAGGTTCATTTCGGTAGAAAACCTGGTAGGATTTGTGACCTGCGAACTTTTACCTTTTAGGTGTTAAAGTCATTTTTGGTTAGTATTATTTTTGAACGAAAACCTTTTTTACAGTTGTGCTTTCGCCAGATGTTACGTTTAGGAAATAAATTCCTGCTGCATAATCATTCAATTCGAAGTTGTAGGAATGATTGCCTTTCTCAAGTGGCTGATTAATGAAAGCATTAATCATTTCTCCATAGATGTCATACATCTTGATGCTTACATTCTCTTGATTATTCAAAGCAAACAAGACATTTAGCTTATTATTCGTGGGATTCGGGAACACAGTAACATCGGAGACGTTATTAACAATAATAGGGATACCAGTTGTGCTTGCTGTAATGTTGATGTCATCCAAATATAAATCGTTACCATTTTCTGTGGTATTCTCAAACTTGAAGATTACGTTCTGGAAGGTGGTGTAAGCTGAAAGACTGATGGAATCTTTTCTCCATTGGGAAGCTGTAGGAACGAACTCGGAAGTAGTGGAAGGTGCGGTTTGCAGGGTAGTTCCGTTCTTGGAATAAATGGAAGTCCAGGTTGCGCCACAATCTGTGGAGATAAATACCGACAAGGTCTCTGGTGTATTACTAGTATACATCGCATAGGCAACATAAAAGGATAATTGTGGTGAAACTGTAGATGAGACATTAAAGTTAGGGCTAATCAAATCATCTTTTTCTCCAGGTGAACTATAGTAATAATTATTCATGTGGGCAGATGCAGTACCATTATTTTGTCCTGCTGTAGACTGATCCCAAGTTGTGGAATGATCCGGATTAACTATTGACCACCCCGCTGAAGGGAAGGTTGTGGATTCAAAGCCCTGTATATAGTTTGGAGTAATCCCATTGGTAGTGAAGTAAAAAGTTGTGGTATCATCTAATGCATAAGTATCAAAGCCTCCATTTGGGCTGCTGGTATAAGCTTGAATGGTATGCAAACCACTTGAAAGTGCTACTGCAGGTAAAGTTACACTTGTGATGGCAGCTGCAGCAAGATTCCCATTCCAATTGAAAGTAGCTGGAGCACCACCATCAATACTATAATTTATAGAACAAGAAGTGATGGCTACAGAACCATAATTCTTTACATTAACAACAGGTGTGACAGTTGTTGATGTGCAGTTTATTGCATCGGGTGCTGTGAAGCCAGTAACACCGCAATCAAGGCCAGTAATGGCCAATTCAGGTACTGCCAAAGTAGAAGTGTAGATAATATCTCCAAAATTATTTCCATTGCCATTGGCACAGTTGAAGGCACCATAAAAGGTTACCGCACCAGTACCTGCTGCTGGAGCTTTCCAGTTAAATGTCCATGTCTTTGAATTGGTACCTGAAACTCCAGTTGAATTATGGGTAATATAGGTTCCGTTCAATTGAGTTTGAGAACTAATATTGATGATGGTACCTAAAGCAGTACCAGAAGTATTTTGACATGCAATCTCGAAGCCAAATGTGCTTCTGCCCGTATAAGTTGCCGTAGCAGTGATAGTATAAACCATTCCGCCAATATATCCTTGAGTAGGAATATTAGAGGTAATCCAACCGGTTTGCGCTGTAACAGCTGTACCAGTATGGCATCCATTATTACAAGTAGAGCCACCATTGCCTGGCGAACCTGTTCGACCAGCAGGAGGACCGCCAACATATGAAAATCCTTTATTAGAAAGAGCGTCGAAGATAAATACCGTCATCACAACGGCTAAAACTGAAATGGTAATTTTTAATTTCATCCTTAAAATTTATTATTATTTTTTAATGGTTTATTGATTCATTTTTGAGGGTGCAAAAATATGTCAAAGGTTCCATTGAATGTGCGGCTTTACAATTCTAATGCATCACAACTATCTTAGAAATAACTTCAGTTACTTGAAATTCATTCAAAACTTTGCACCAATAAATCCCGTTTTCAAAAGAATCCGTGTAAAGAACATGCGGACTTCCTGTGACTTTTTCCTCTGTAATTAATCTTCCTCTTGCATCGAATATTTGCAGCGTTGATTTTTGCATTGGCAATGAGGTAAAAGATATTGTTGCATAAGTATTAACAGGGCTTGGAAAAATGGTAAGTGCATTTTCGTTTCGATTGTTCTGCGGCATCCCTAAAAAAAGACAATCAGTAATTTTGTTTGAACACGCATCTCCGTTAAGGTATGACATAACTGTATTCATCGAACCACTACAAAAATGCCCTGACAGAATCTGGAAACGTACTTTGACCAGCGGAGTATCGTTAGTAATTTGCTGCGAACTGAAAGAAGTAAAAAATACCGTTCTATTGCTTGTCTCATTTGCAGTTATACTCATGTATGGAGCGAGGCGGATAGTTGTATCGTATGCAAAAGAGAGAGTGTCATAATTGAAAGAAAAATCAACCGCATTGATAACATCACCCGATAGA
>CAIWCG010000142.1 GCA_903911135.1 uncultured Bacteroidota bacterium | reverse complement strand
TCTCGTATCATGGTGCGTCCCGCTATCCGCTGTAGCCGCTGCTCCCCATTGCCGACACAAAGCAGCGGGCTGCCGCTACTATCGGGGCTAGGTTTTGACGGCAGGTAGCTTCGAAATGGCTTTTTTATAGGTCCCATTTTATCGTCAAAATGCAGCTTTGAAGGCAAAATGCCTCTTTTCAAGCTAAAAAGGCTTCCGATGGAGACGCTCCGCCTACCGTAGGAGGCGCTCCGCATGCAAGAGGAGGCGTTCCGCATGCAAGAGGAGACACTCCGCATGCAAGAGGAGACGCTCCGCATGCAAGAGGAGCCGCTCCGCAAGGAAGAGGAATCGCTCCGCATGCAAGAGGAGCCGCTCCGCATTCGGTAGTTATCGCTCCGCATGCAAGAGGAGGAGCACCTACCGAAGGAGGAATGGTGTCATCGGAAGGAAAATTGAAGCGTTTTCTCGATTTTATAGTAGTTATTTGACATGCAACAGATCAGAAAATCGAAAATATAAGCCTTAACTTTACCAAAATTTGAAACTTTGGTAAAGTTTATTCGAGGCAACCTGCCATCAAAGCATAGCCCCGATAGTAGCGGCAGCCCGCTGCTTGGTGTCGGCAATGGGGAGCAGCGGCTACAGCGGATAGCGGGACGTACCTTGATACGAGAAGTGAACATAGGCTCCTTATAGAAATTATAAATGATGAATTATAGATTATAAATTAGGAGGAGAGAATAAAAAAAGGCAGATGTATGGGTTACATCTGCCTTTTATCTTTAATACTTGTTATGCTCCTTTAGGCATCGAACTTGATGCCTTGGGCAAGCGGCATTTCGGTGCTGTAGTTGATGGTATTGGTTTGGCGGCGCATGTAAATCTTCCAACTGTCGGAACCGGATTCTCGACCGCCACCGGTATCTTTTTCGCCACCGAAGGCACCACCTATTTCGGCACCCGATGTGCCGATGTTCACGTTGGCAATGCCGCAATCGGAGCCTTCGTGAGAGAGGAATCGCTCGGTTTCCAACAAATTCTTGCTGAAAATGGAGGACGACAGCCCTTGTGGAACATCGTTTTGATATTCTATGGCCTCCTCGATGGTGGAATATTTGATGAGGTATAACAGGGGAGCAAAAGTTTCCTCCTGTACTATCTTATAGCTGTTCTTTACTTCGGCAATGGCAGGATTTACATAACAGCCGGATTCGTAGCCTTCGCCTTCCAACACGCCACCTCCGCAAACTATCGTACCACCTTCCTTCTTCACCTCTTCGATGGCGTTCAGATAATCGTTGACTGCACCTTTGTCTATCATCGGCCCGACCAAGGTGTTTGCATCCAACGGATTGCCAATGCGGATGTGCTTGTATGCATTAACCAATTTATCCTTGAAGGTGTTGTAGATGCTTTCGTGGATAATCAAGCGACGAGTGGAGGTGCATCGCTGACCGCAAGTGCCCACAGCACCAAAGAGAACGGCACGCAAGGCAAGATCCATATCGGCATGTTCGGTGATGATGATGGCGTTGTTTCCACCAAGTTCCAACAAACTTCTGCCTAAGCGTTCGCCAACAATCTTGCCCACTCTTCGTCCTACCCTGGTAGAACCAGTGGCAGAAATCAAAGGTACTCGCTTGTCGGCCAAGAAATTATCGCCAACATATTTGGAACCACCTGCCACCAGACAAAGTACGCCTTCAGGGATATTGTTTTCCTTCAATACCTTAGCCACGATATTGTGAACCGCAATGGCGCAAAGCATCACCTTTGAAGATGGTTTCCACACCACCACATCTCCACATACCATTGCCAACATGGCATTCCATGACCAAACAGCCACAGGGAAATTAAACGCGGAGATAACTCCGATAATTCCAAGAGGATGATATTGGTCGTACATGCGGTGCTTGAACCGTTCGGAGTGCATGGTGTATCCATTCAACTGTCGAGACAAGCCCACGGCAAAATCGCAGATGTCTATCATCTCTTGTACTTCTCCCAATCCTTCCTGATAGATTTTACCCATCTCATAAGAAACCAATTTGCCAAGAGGTTCCTTGTATTTTCTAAGTTCGTTTCCTATCTGGCGAACTATCTCACCACGTTTGGGAGCTGGCATCATTCTCCAATCCTTAAAAGAAGATTGGGCCGTGGCGATAATCTTTTCATAATCGTCAGCCGTAGCCTGTTTGATGCTTCCAATCAATTTTCCATCGGCAGGAGAGTAAGAATGAATGATTTCACCTGATGTCTCCAGCCAGTCGGTGCCAGTGCATGCACCGTTGTTAAACTCCTTGATCCCTAATTCATCCAGCATCTGTTTAATGTCAGAGGCTTGGATAGTATTTGTTTCTTTGCTCATAACTTTATTTAATTTGGCTGCAAAATTAGGAAAAATACAGTATGATTTCTTCCCTTTCCTTATGTTCAGACAAGAATGAAGCCCAATTATTACCAATAATTTGTAAGTTTGCAGCCTTAATAGATATTTTATATAAACAGTGTCCAACAAAGCTTCCATAATAAAGTATTTTTTCATAATAGGCGTCATTGGTATCCCCATTATGGTTTGGTTCTATATGATTACAGGAAAGAATCATTTCAATCCTTTGCCAATCTTGGGAAATTACAGAATAGATACCGTTATGGTGGATGGAAAACCCAAGACAGATACCGTTTATCATACCATTCCTGATTTCAGTTTGGTTAGCCAGGAAGGCAAGACCATCACACAAAATGAAATAAAGGGTAAAGTTTATGTGGTTGATTTCTTTTTTGCCTCCTGTCCTTCATTTTGCCCTAGGATGAACAGTGGGTTGAAGACCGTTTACGACAAATACAAGAAAGTAAATGATTTTTTGATTGTTTCTTTCGACATAGACCCCGACAAGGATAGCGTTCCAGTGTTGGCAAAGTATGCCAAATCCTATGATGCCGACCCAAACCGGTGGTTGTTCCTAAGAGGCGACAAGCAACAGATACACGATTTGTCGATGTCTTATCTGATGATACCTCCGGATACCATCAAGGATGTCAAACAGGATATTCAGCACAGCCCATATTATGTTTTAGTGGATAAGGAAAGACATATACGTGGCATTTATGATAGCACCAACCCAGTTATGCTTGATAGTTTGCAGGGCGACATCACCTATTTGCTAAAAGAATATCGTAAAAAGAACAAATAATATCATTTTCATCATGAAAGAAAGCAGCGCATTAAAATTAATCTACATCATCTCTGGAGTTGTCTTCACTTTGGTCGTTATTTTATTCTCCTTGCCCAAGGCAGACACCATTCCGTCTTTTGTTCAATTCCTTCCTCCCTTGAATGCAGTTTTAAATGGTTCTACATTCCTGCTTTTGCTGATTGCCCGATACTTCATCAGCAAGAAAAACATCCCACTTCACAAAACATTAAACATTTCAGCCTTTGCTTTATCAACCATTTTCCTGTTGTCATATGTTGCGTTCCATGCTTTTGGTGTAGAGACCAAATTTCCTGCGGATAACCCCATTCGTCCCCTTTATTTCTTCATATTAATCACTCATATTCTCTGCGCTGCCATCGTTTTACCATTGGTTTTGATATCCCTATACCATGGATTGGCAGGGCAAATCACAAAACACAAGAAAATCACCAAATGGTCCTTCCCCATTTGGTTATATGTAACCGCCACAGGCGTCATAGTTTACTTGTTGATTGCTCCTTACTACAAATTCTAATCATCTTTAAAATGAAAAAATACACATCCATCCTACTTCTTGCTTTCATTCTCCTCATCTGTGTTCCGAAGCCATCTTTTTCTCAATGTGCCATGTGCAGACGCATTGCAGAAACTAACATGGAGAACAAATCAAACAACGTTGGCAAGGGTTTGAACAAAGGCATTCTCTATATGCTCTGTTTCCCTTACCTGATTGGTGCCGCAGGTGGAATTATCTGGTATCGAAACAAGAAAAAGAATAATAAATCAGAAGAATCATCCTCAATTTCCGATAATTAACATGAGAGAAGTACAATTTAGAGAAGCCCTACGCGAAGCTCTCGCCGAAGAGATGAGAAAAGACGAAACCATCTTCCTCATGGGCGAGGAAGTGGCGGAATATAACGGTGCATACAAGGTAAGTCAAGGCCTTTTGGACGAATTTGGCGCCAAACGCGTCATCGATACCCCCATTGCCGAGCTTGGTTTCGCAGGCATTGGCGTTGGTGCAGCCATTAACGGGTTAAGACCCGTAATCGAATTCATGACTTTCAACTTTTCCTTGGTAGCCATCGACCAAATCATCAATGCAGCCGCAAAAATGATGTCCATGTCAGGCGGCCAATTCACGGTTCCCATAGTTTTTCGCGGACCAACAGGTGCTGCCGGCATGCTTAGCTCCCAACATTCGCAAGCTTTCGAAAGTTGGTATGCAAATTGCCCGGGATTGAAGGTCATTGTCCCCTCCAACCCAGCCGATGCCAAGGGTTTGCTCAAAGCTTCCATAAGAGACAACGACCCCGTCATATTTATGGAGTCAGAACAGATGTATGGCGACAAAGGACTCATCCCCGACGGCGAATATATCATCCCAATCGGCGTGGCAGACATAAAAAAAACAGGTACAGACGTAACCATCGTGTCATTTGGCAAGATGATGAAGGTCGTTCTCAAGGCCGCCGACGAATTGACCAAGGAAAACATCAATGCAGAGATAATCGACCTCCGAACTGTCCGCCCAATCGACTATAAAACCGTCATCGAGTCCGTAAAAAAGACCAACCGCCTCATCATAGTCGAGGAATCCTGGCCACTTGGCAGCATCGCCACCGAAGTAGCCTTTAAAGTTCAGAAAGAAGCCTTCGATTACCTCGATGCTCCCGTAATTCGCGTCATGGGAGGCGATGTTCCCCTGCCCTATGCCCCCACTTTGATAGAGGCCTACCTGCCCAACCCCACACGAGTCATCAAGGCCGTCAAGGAAGTCATGTATCTCTAGAGCCATAGCCATTTCCATGATGATACATTCATGATAGCTCGCCCTTAGCGAAGCAATTATCAATGAATCATCAACAATAATTTACACCATTTCCTAAGCCACCATAGCATCATCAATAATCATCATCAATGATTATTAATGATGACGCCAAATATCCATAAAAATCATTTGCAATCATCCATCATCAAGAATAATTTCATAAAATTATTCTTGATGATGATAATTATTTTTGATGATCTAATGATACCATGCAGCAATATCCCAACAAAGAGTATTTATCCAATATAATTATTCTTTATGATGATGATAATTATTAATGTTCTGATGACACCAAACAACAATATCCTAATCATCTGCATAAATCCACTAATATTTTTCTTGATGATGATAATTATTGATGATCATCTAATGATACTTTGCCACAACATCCAAATCAATGAAATTATTCCAATTATTAATGACTTATAATTCCCAATAAAACTACCCTATCTCCTAATCGGGCAATTTATTATCCTAATTTACCTGCCTTTTTTCCTAAACGAGTGATTTATTCCCCTAATTTACCTGCCTTTTTTCCTAATAAAGCATCCTTTTTTCCTAACAAAAGAGCCTTTTTTCCTAACAAACGTGGCTTAAATAGTTATTTTAAGGCTCTTAAAATGGCTAACTATCCCCTGTTTTCGGGCATTTCAGCACTTTCACGCCAAAATCAACCCAAAAATTTGGATCATGAACAATTCTGTCTTGCTTTTTTATTGATTATTTGATGATTGAAAACCTGCCATTCTTAACTATCTTGCCATTATTGCGCAAATAGTAAAGATAAAGCCCATTTCCAAGCTTCGATTCATCAATTTTCATCCTGTTCTTGCTCGAATTTAAAGGATAAACATCAATCAGCTTACCATTTATATCCGATATCACCAACTCATACTTGCCTTCGCCATTCAAATCATAATTAACCTCAAAAATTCCATTGTTAGGATTCGGAAAAACACTCAAAGAACAACTTATTTTATCCATATCCACCACTCCAGCCACCGAATCGCAAGTGAATTTATAAAAATCCTTCGTTCTTCCCCACTCATCCTCCCCGGTGCCTACATAAGCGGCATTTCCATCGCTATAAGCCACCGCAAATTTCCTGCCTGTGCCCGGAAAATGATGGCAAAAATTCCATACATTCTGCGATGGGTCATACAACCAGAAGTCTTGGCGATAGATAAGATTCGCATCCTGCCCCAAACCCACATATCCGTAGTTGCAAAGTGTAAATCCCACCGCCCCAAACCTGGCAGTGCCCCCAAAATTGGCAATCTGCGTCCACGTATCGCTGATAGTGTCATATTGCCAGAAGTCATTGAAGTAAGCAGAGTCATTAAGGCCCGTTCCTACATACAAATAATGGTCTATGGCGAAGCCACAGGCCGCAAAACGCGCCATACTGGGATTGATGTTATTGAAATAATCCATCCTATGCAGCGAATCCCATAAACCGGTGGTAAGATTGACCTTGCTAAGGTCATTGAAGTTAAGATAAGCGCCCCCATTGCCGGTGGCAAGGTAGCCAGTGTGCCCCAAAGTAAGGCCTACACCCTCCGTACGGGCACCTATCCAACCAGGAAGATCATTTAACTGCATCCAGATATTCATTGTGGAGCTATATTGGAAGACACTGTAGTTTATTCCGTCATTTACCGACACGCCATCGGTGCCACTGGCCACATAAGCATTGGTTCCATAAGAAAAAGATACGGCCGAAACCCTTCCTGCAATAGGAAACCGCTGAATGGTATCCCATCTGTCGCTGTCTGGTCTGTATCTCCAGAAATCGGTAGGCATTCCTGCAGAATCAGCACCCAAACCGATGTAACCATATGGAGGAATGGCAAAGGAAACAGCGTATTGACGGGCAGTTCCAGCAAAATCTGCCTTGCGAGTCCAAACTCCCAGCGGATAATTGGCATCTGTGGTTGCATAAATCATCAATGCCAACAAAAGCACAACGCCAACAATGATTTTTGATAGTGATCTTACCATATTCTTTTCTTTTGAGGCAGTAAAAATAGAGATTTTTTTATTAATGAAACAAGACTTCGATAAATTTCGTCTGCAACCTTCCTATCTTTGCGCCAACAAATAACATTTACTACTACTGTGAACAGAAATATGCATGACGGTTTGAATTTTCTGTCGAAGATGACGCCTCGACGGGCATGGAATGCAGGCAAGGTGTTCAGTAGTTACCATGTTTCGAAGATAACGGGAAAGCCCGTGCAGTGGGGACTTCCGATCAGCATCTCTTTTGAGCCGACTACCTCCTGTAATCTCCGTTGTCCTGAATGTCCGAGCGGATTAAGGTCGTTTACCCGTGAAACAGGCATGCTAAACGAAGAGTTTTTCATGGAGACGATTGATGATATATATAAGGACATCTGTTATCTGATCTTTTATTTTCAAGGGGAGCCCTATTTGAACCCAAACTTCTTGGAGATGGTCAGATATGCCGCCAATAAAGGAATCTACACAGCCACTTCCACCAACGCCCACTATCTGAACGATGAAAATTCAAAGAAAACAATCGAGTCGGGATTGGATAGGTTGATCATTTCCATCGATGGAACCACCCAAGACACCTATGAACAATACCGTGTGGGTGGAAATCTGGAGAAGGTGATGGAAGGGGCTAAGAACATCATCAAATGGAAGAAAAAACTACACTCAAAGAAGCCTCATACCATCTTCCAATTCCTCGTGGTGAAGCCAAATGAGCATCAGATAGATGATTTGAAAAGATTGGCAAAGGAAATAGGAGTTGATGACATCGGATTGAAGACGGCGCAGATATATGACTACAAAAATGGCAACGAACTGATCCCTACCATAGATAAATATCGCCGATACAAGGCCATGCCGGACGGCACTTTCGTCATCAAGAACAAATTGCTCAACCATTGCTGGAAGTTATGGCACTCCTGCGTGATAACTTGGGATGGAATGGTGGTTCCATGCTGCTTCGACAAGGATGCAACGCACAGAATGGGAGATTTGAAGCACGAAACTTTCAAACAACTGTGGCACAACGAAAACTATCAGCACTTTCGGGCGTCATTGATGAAGGCACGGAGCGAGATAGACATCTGTACCAACTGCACCGAGGGCACAATGGTGTGGGGAGAATAGGAAATAACACGAATGATCATGAAAAAAGAAGAAAATAAAAACGTATCCCATCCGGTGAGAACCGTAAACAAGATCGCTCACATGGCAGGGCACAATGCTGCGGTGTATTGCATCGAAAAAGGCAACAGCGAAAACCGGATTTTCACCGGAAGTTCGGACCAAGCAGTGATAGAGTGGGACTTGAAGGGCGAACAGCCGCCGAAGGTCATCGCAAACGTAGGCGCCATCGTCTATTCCCTCTGCTTCATCACCGAAAATAACTACCTTATCATCGGCGATGCGAAGGGTGGCATTCACATCCTCGACATGAAGGCCAAGAAGGAAACGAAACTCCTCTTTCTGTCGCTCCAGCCCATCTTCGACATCAAATATTCAAAGGAAAACAAGACCTTCATCACCGCATCTGGCGACGGAAGCATCTCGTTCTGGTCCATCACCGATTTTTCCTTGAAGGAGACGCTCGTTTTATGCAAGGAAAAGGTGCGCGCACTGGACTTGAACACCGATGAATCGAAGCTTGCAGTAGGCTGCGGAGACGGCTCCGTAAGAATCATCGACATGAAGACCATGGCGGAGGAAACATGCATCGAAGCCCACCAAAAAAGCGTCTTTTCGGTCAAGTTTCACCCCACAAAGCAGCTCCTTTTGTCCGGCGGAATGGACGCCCAGCTCATGGTGTGGGAGATTGCCAACGAATACAAGCTCCGATACAAGATTCCGGTGCATAATCTATCCATTTACTCCATCGTTTTCAGTCCGAACAACAGATTTATAGCCACCGGAAGCCGCGACAAGACGGTAAAGATTTGGGATGCCGACTCTTACAAGCCCGTAAAGCGTTTGGACAAGGATAAAATGGAGGGACACCAACATTCCGTCAACAAATTGCTGTGGACAAAACACAACAATTACCTCCTTTCCACCGGCGACGACAAAGCCCTAATGGTATGGGAAGTGGTGGAAGCGGAATAACCCTACTTTCGATACGAATTTTTTCCATGATGCTATGATATCACAGCTGCGCTGATGAAATTATAACAACATGGATACTGAAACCGAAGGGAAATCATCATCAAAAAAAACTATTTGTTAACAATAGTGCCCATGTAATAGGTATTGATGATTATTATGACTAATTTTACATCGCCTATAATGGCAACGACATTTGATGATATTTGAAAACCGTATTTTCCGCTATGAATCATTGCAACCATCAATGATATCAAGGGTAAACGATGCGGTATCATCAACCATACAAAAAGAAAATCAAACTTATCCATCAACATCATTACAAGAATGCATAAACATCCCAAATGTTTGTGTAAACTTTTTGAATGTTTATGTAAACTTTCTGAATGTTTATGTAAACTTCTTAAAAGTTTATGTAAACATCTTAAATGTTTGTGTAAACTTCTTAAAAGTTTATGTAAACTTCTCAAATGTTTATGTAAACATCTCAAATGTTTATGCAAACTTCCTGAATGTTTATGCATTTGTTTCCTATTTATCTATGGATGATGGCAGAGAATGGGTATTGACAATGAATTATCGTAATGCAAACAATTAAATATAATATATCATGCAAACAACCTTAAAGCTCTTATTGGTAATGCGAACAACCTTCACTTATATAAAGAAGCCTGATGATTTGAAGAAGTACGTTGATGATTGCATCAATACAGGTTCCATCGAAAGCCTGTTTGAGGACCCGAATATACCTACCTCCTTTTACGATGATGGTAGGGCAGTTTCATTGGCCTTGCAAAAGGCGATAAACAGACGTACGGCATCGCCTACAAAAGGCAGTTTTGAAACTGTTGGCAATAGGATGACTTCGGCCGTAACATGGTTGCATGGATATGCTGATAGGGTGGAAGTGATTTCTAATGACGATGCCAATTGCAGCACCAGGCAAGAGATTGGAGCCAATATCTCCTCTTCGTTTCTCACACATCATAAGTTGGTTTCGGGTAGGAAAGGCAACCCGCCCACACCTGAATTTGTGGCAAAAAATGTGGGCAGTGGCGAGGTGGATGTGGATATTTTGAATGGCGCTGACTACACTCCCGAGAAAACGGTGTTCATTGCCATAGAACTATCGGCAAAGGCTACCTTGGCATTGGCAAAAGGCATTTTGAACATCAACCAAGAAGAAAAAGGACAGACCATGGTGATGGTGGCTACTAAAAAGGGAAAACTCACACACTTTGTGGGCCTGAAACCGGGTGTTCAATATGCCATCTATGCGTATAGTCAAAATGGCTTTAAGCAAACCAGCGAATTGTCGTTGCCTGTTTTGGTGAAAGGATAAGCTCATTATATTTAATGATAATAGCATCGCTCTGGCGTGCCATCATCATCAAATATTCAGTCGAATCATCAGGATAATCCTACTGCAACTGCCGCTTTTCATATCCCTGTTGGAACAGAAAAAGGGTATTGAAAAGGATGAAGAACGTAACTCCGGGCTGTGTCTCCAGCGTGTCTTCGGTGAGCATCGAAATGATGACGAATATCCAGAAAACGGCGTAGTGGTAGTTGAGATAGTTGCGGTTTTTTATGAGCGGGTAGCCTAGAGCGAAGAGGAAAGCCGCCAAACCGATGAGCCCGAAGGTAACCGTGATGGAAAGGTATTGGTTGTGGGCCTTGAGGCGGTGCTTTTCATCCAGCGGAGAGTGCTGCAGGTCGTATTCCTTTTTGAAAGCGGTGTTGATGTCTCCGGTTCCCACCCCAAACCAGGGATTCTGGTGTATGATGGCGAGGGAAGTCTTCCAATATTCGAGCCGTTGCACCATAGAATGGCCGTTTGGGCTGCCACCGTTTTGATAGTTGTCCAACTCCCAGAGGGTCTCGTATATCCTTGCCTTCAGGCTGCTTGGATTCATGAAATGAATGTTGGTAACGCCGCGTTCTACAGCGTGAATCTCCTCGGCATTCAAGGCATTCACCGCCTCTCCGTCCTTCTTCATTCCCTTCGAGGTGAGGTATCGCACCAAGGCATATTTTACGCTCTGCTTATTGGTGCCCAAGCTGTCGAAATTGTAGGTACTCCGCCTGTTCCAAGCCTCACGGAGCTCTGGCCAGTTGAGCTGAATCCACATCAAGTGTCCATTCTCCCGCTCTTTCTTGAGTGTATCGTTTTCGTAGGCGTTCCCTTGTTTGGTAAGGGTGGGAAGGTTGTAGGTTTCTGTTGGTTTGATGTCTTTTATGGGCTTGTATATCTGATAAACATATAGGATGGTCAGCATCGGAATGCCTATAAACACTGCCAACAGCGTAATGCGGAGGAAGATGTTCCGCTTATTCCAAATAAGATAGATGATGAGTGTCAATATGGTGATGCCGAGCATTACAAGACCTGTAATGGCCTCCAAAATGACTAGAAATATCAAGAACCAAACCAACACGACTGCTATGGCAATGGTGATGACCGGTGAATAGGTCTTATGATGAAGATAGATGAATCGCCCAAGCAGCAAAACACTGAAGGCGATCATGATTCCGAATCGGATGTGGGAAATATAGACGGATATCTCGCGGATATCGTGTATCTGATGATGTGTCCAGCCCATCCAAACGGCAAAGGAATAGAGCGTAGCCACGAATACGGACCCGCAGAATAAATAAAGCAACGTTTCGAACTGCTTAATGGTTAATGGCCTCGAAGTGGAGATGATTAAGGGAAAAATCAACAACGGAAGTTTTATCCGCAGGTCTTTCATGGCATAGGAATAATCCTCCGTGTAGCTCAATCCTATCAGGTGGATCAGAAATATAAGTGTGAGTGCCAAGGCCACCTTGTTCTGGAAGAAGGAACGAATCTTTGAGGGGATGTTTCCACCTATCACCCATCCGAATGCAAGGATGAATTGCGAAAGGCTCATGATGAATTTCGACTCCGGAAGGAAAGCAACCAACAATGCAAGCCCGAAGAAGAAGATTCTGTCTTCGATGGTTTCTTTAGTTATCTTCATGGTTGCAAGCAAGTATGTAATCAGTCGGCAACGACTTGTATATCAGGCGTTGCAAGGTGCTTAATCGATATTACTTCTTGTCATCAGCCGGTTTGTATGTGCCCGCCAGAATAGATGAATAAAGATTGGAGTCTTTCAATATCTCAATCGCCCTTTTTATCTCAGGATCTGAATGCAACGTAGCTTCTATCCTTCCATTCTGATAGTAATATCTGGAAACTATATCTTCCTTCATCAACAACATTAGCTCTTCCTTGTTTTTTTGAATGTCTACCGTTTTATTATGTTTTATCTTGTTCTTTAATGCATCGAATTCTGCCTTGGCGTCATCAAAATATTTGTCCTTGGTAGAAGCTTCTTTCAGTTCATCATACTTCGTCTCACTTTTTGTTGTGTAATCATAATCCTTATCAGCAAGAAAGGTTAAAAAATCATTGAAATCTGCATCTGTCACTTCAAACTTTATTGCTGAATCAATTGTTGGATGCAATCTAGCGTACTTTGTTGCATAGTCGAATATGAGCATTTTATTTACCAAACTTTGTGCTATCGGACTAAGCTTTACCGCATCCATTTTTATATCAGGTGTGATGCCTCCTCCATTATAAACAGTCCTTTTCGATTTTAAAGTCTTGAAAGATGTTATCAAAGAATCGGGCACATGCCCTACACTTCCATCTTCATTACGGTGAGAATAGTCCAAAGCTTGAATACATCGCCCGCTTGGTATGTAATACTTGGCTGTAGTAACTTTAAGTTGTGCATTATAACTGATGGGGCGGGTCGTTTGTACCAAGCCCTTCCCAAACGAACGTTGGCCCAGAACAACCGCACGATCCAAATCTTGTAATGAACCTGAAACAATTTCGGAAGCAGAAGCCGAACCACTATTAACCAATACAACAATGGGAATATCCATATCAAGTGCAGAATAAACAGCCTTATAGCTTTTTTCCCATTCCTTTACCTTACCTTTTGTTATAACAATCTCTTGCCCTTTATCAACAAATAAATTTACAATGTTAATAGCCTCGTTAAGCAACCCACCAGGATTTCCACGCAAATCAAAAACGAGAGTTTTTAAATTCCCCTTTGCTTTCAAATCGGTCAAAGCATCCTTTACATCTTTGCCACAATTCTCAGTGAAACTTGTTAGCTTAATATAACCAGTGTTGCCTTCAATCATTCCAAAATATGGAACACTTTTAATTTTTATTTCTTCTCTTATAATAGTTTTTTCCAACAATTTTGGTTCTCCATCTCGCTTTAATGTCAATTTAACGCTTGTCTTTGCTTGTCCTTTCAAAACTTTACTAATATCTTCCGTCGTCTTACCTTTTACAGGCTTCCCTTCAACTTCAACCAAGATGTCTCCAGCTTTAATATCAGCCTTTTGGGCAGGCCAACCTTCATAGGGATCTGTTATCACCATTAAATCACCTTTAGGTTTTACGGAAGCACCAATTCCACCATACTGACCAGTTTGCATAAAACGATAATCTTCTATATCAGCTTCAGAAATATAGTTTGTATATGGGTCACATGATTCCAGCATAGCGTCAATACCTTTTTTCATAAGCTTCCCAGGATTTGTTTCGTCAACATAATATACATTTAGTTCTCTAAAAATAGATGCAAATATGTCAAGATTTTTTGAAATCTCGAAATAATTCTCCGAAACAAAACTATAAGAAACAACGAAAGCAATTATAATTGATGTTGCTGTAATTCCCCATTTAAACTTTCTCCAAACCACCTTTAAATTAATCATTATTTATTTACATTTATTTACAAATTACACTTCTAGAATATGGAAACAATTTAAAACTAAGGTACAGGATTATGCCCATGACCACCCCAAGGATTGCATGAAATAAATCTTTTCAATGTCATATACCCTCCTTTGAAAGGGCCATATTTGATAATTGCCTGTACACCAAATTCGGAG
>CAIWCG010000141.1 GCA_903911135.1 uncultured Bacteroidota bacterium | reverse complement strand
GTCCCAAGGTCGAGATAACCGGTCCCAAGGTCGAGATAACCGGTCCCAAGGTCGAGATAACCGGTCCCAAGGTCGAGATAACCGGTCCCAAGGTCGAGATAATCGGTCCCAAGGTCGAGATAACCGGTCCCAAGGTCGAGATAATCGGTCCCAAGGTCGAGATAATCGGTCTCAAGGTCGAGATAATCGGTCCCAAGGTCGAGATAATCGGTCTCAAGGTCGAGATAATCGGTCCCAAGGTCGAGATAACTGGTCCCAAGGTCGAGATAACCGGTCCCAAGATGGATGAATTTGCTTTTTGATGTGGTATAAGATGATTACGCCCATTGATGGATTTATCAATAATGACATCATTAAATGAAATGATTAACACAAATAATCCATTTGATTCATTAATGATAGCATCGCTTTTTGCGAGCCATCATGAAAGAATCAATCAAGTCGTAATTATTAAGGAAACCTATTTGGTTGTTGGAGTTCTTTTTTGGAGGTAATAAACCGGTATTCCAAGCAGTACGATGATGAGCCCTGGATAGGCATAGAGCGGCTTGTTGATGAGCAAATCGATGCAGATGGCGGCAGCAATGAGGATGTATAATGCGGGGAGAATGGGGTAGCCCCAAGCCTTGTATGGACGTGGTGTGTCGGGTTGTTTTTTTCTCAAGATGAAGATGCCGCCGATAGTGAGGATGTAGAAGAGGAGCGCGGCGAAAATGATGTAGTCGAGGAGGTCGGAATACGTGCCCGACAAACACAGGATGCATGCCCAGATGCATTGGAAAATGAGTGAATTTGCGGGAACATCGTTCTTGTTGAGTTTGCCAGCTTGTTTAAAGAATAGGCCGTCTTTCGACATGGCATAATATACGCGTGCACCTGCCAAGATAAGACCGTTGTTGCATCCAAAGGTGCTGACCATGATAAGTGCAGCCATGATGAAAACGCCGATGTTTCCGAAGATGACGGAGGCAGCTGCCGTACCTACCCTGTCGGCATCGGCAAACTGGATTCCATGGCCCATGACATCGGTAGCGATAGGTGTTCCTTTCAGCGGCAGTACTCCGATATAGGCAACATTGGCAAGGATATAAATGAGCGTTACGATGCCTGTTCCGAAAACCAATGCCAATGGAATGTTGCGTTGTGGATTCTTTATTTCGCCCGCAATGAAGGTGACATTGTTCCAAGCATCGCTGGAAAACAGACTGCCAACCATGGCAACCCCCATAGCAGTGAATATGCCTATCCCGGCCAATGGAAGGATGGATAAAATCCCTTTGTCATCGGCTTTGGTGGTAGAAGCTGACCACATATCCTGCATGTTTAGGGAAAAGGTATTTCCCTTCATCGCAACAAATATTCCGGCTATGATGAGGCCGAAAAGCGCCATGAGTTTTGTGGAAGTGAAAACGGTTTGAATGGTTTTCCCCAAGCTTACTCCACGTAGGTTAATGGCAGTCAGCAACACGATGGTGAATATGGCAAACAATTGCGCAGCACGGATATGGAATGAACCGAAACTCCATAGAATATTATTGAAACCCAAGGCAGGGATGAACACCGAGGTGAATTTGGCAAAGGCAACACCTACAGCAGCGATAGTTCCTGTTTGTATCACCATGAACAAGGTCCAGCCATAGGTGAATCCTGCAAGCGGATTATAGGCTTCGCGGAGATAGACATATTGTCCTCCGGCCTTGGGCATCATGCCCGCAAGTTCGCCATAGCTCAAGGCAGCAATGATGGTAACCAAACCGGTGATGAGCCAGACGAGCATCATCCATCCGGTTCCACCTACCATTCGGCTGATGTCGGCACTGACTATAAATATTCCGGAGCCAATCATGGAACCGGCCACAATCATGGTTGAATCGAATAATCCGAGGGAGCGTTTCAGTTCGGTAGGTGCATTCATAGTATTGAATCGTTATGTTTATGCCGCAAACATAACATTAATAAGAAAATGCTGATTTAATAAAAAATCAAGATAGATATTTTGCCACGATGGGCAATCGCCTTCCCATACCGAATGCCTTTGGTGAGATTCGCAAAATAGGCGGGGTTTGATAACGCTTGTATTCGTTGGAGTTGACCATCTTGAGAATTTTTCTTACCAATGATTCATCGAAACCGATGCCAATTATTTCCTTTGGGCCTTTTCTCTTTTCAATGTATTCGAATAGAATCTTGTCGAGGATGGAATAGTCAGGCAAAGAATCGCTATCCTTCTGGTCAGGACGAAGTTCGGCAGATGGAGGTTTGGAAATGATATTTTCGGGAATGATGATTTTATCTCTGTTGATATAGTTTGCCAATTCATAAACTTCAGTCTTGTAAACATCACCAATTACAGACAATCCGCCACACATATCTCCATAAAGCGTTCCATAACCAACGGCGAGTTCGCTTTTGTTGGAGGTGTTGAGCAGAATATATCCCATCTTGTTTGACATAGCCATAAGCAGCACTCCACGACTACGGGCTTGGATATTTTCTTCGGTAAGATCGAAAGGCAAATCTCCAAAAATAGGCTGGAGGGCACCAAGAAAAGTGGTATAGATGGAATTGATAGGAATGATATCTTTTTTGATTCCAAGATTTTCGGCAAGTAGAATGGCATCATTGACGGAATGGTCGGAGGAAAACTCGGAAGGCATCATGATGGCATGTACATGGTCATTTCCTAATGCATCGACGGCAAGAGCAAGGACCACTGCAGAATCGATGCCACCTGAAGAACCGATGATGGCCTTTTTGAACCCAAGTTTGTTAAAGTAATTCCTGATTCCCATTACCAAGGCATTATATATCCTTGGAAACTTGATGTCATCGTTCAGCTTGGCATTTCCTATTTCATGGGTTGGCAAAACGTCATTGTCAATCACTTCACCTGCATCGTAAATGCGAAAGTCCTCTTCAAAATAATTCAATTCATCCACTACACCTCCCTTGTCGTTAACAACCATCGAGCCACCATCAAAAAGCAATTCTGTTTGAGCCCCTACATGGTTGACATAAAAAACGGGTATTTTATATTTCAATGCATTTTTGCATAGTACATTCTCCCGTTCTTCAGGATGGGAATAAGAGAATGGAGAAGCTGCAATATTGATGATGACATGAGGCTTTCTGTGAATGATGATATTCATCGGGCTGATGGGATACATGGGGTCATCATCTACATTCCATAGATCTTCGCAGATAGTCAGGGCTATCCGGAAACCTTTATAATCAACAGTTTCAAAACGATTGGCTGGCTCGAAATAACGATATTCATCAAATACATCATAGTTGGGCAGGAGCGATTTGTTGCATACATTCTTTACTTTTCCATCAGCCAAAAAGAAAGCGGAATTATAGAGGTTCTTTCCTTCAAGGTTTGGGTTTTTGCTTGGAGAACCAACAATTGCAGCTATACCAACACAATCCTTTGCAATATCATTGATGGAATCGGTGCATAGTTGAATAAAATCATTGAACTCGAGAAAATCTCGGGGAGGATAACCGCAGACTGCGAGTTCGGCGAAGACAATAAGATCGACACCTGCAGCTTTGGCTTTGGCAATGTTTGATTTGATCTTCGAGACATTCTGTTCGAAGTTGCCGATATGGTAATTAAGTTGTGCTAAAGCTATTTTCATGAATGATAATTAAAAGAAGATACCCACATTGAGGGCAAGATAATTGGTAATGGAAGAATATTTCAAGGCGTAAGTGTTGCTGTTCAACTCCATATTCTTATCCTTTAGAATATCCATGAATCCATTGTTGAAGGTTAAACCGAGCATCAATTGTGTATGGCCTTGCAGAGAATATTCTATGCCAGCTCCAATAACCATAGACATGGTGATGGGATTGATATCGCTCATCACATTGACATTGGATTGGCTGCCTTGAGTGTAATACAAAGGATGTGAAACAGTGGAATCCACCTCGGCACGACCACGGATATTTACGCCAAGGGAAAGCCCAACTTGACCGTAATACTTTATATACCCAATCTCATTGGTTTTAAGTTTTAGCAGTACTGGAATCTCTACATATTCCAAGGAATATTTGCGGGTATAAAGGATGCTATTAGTATTGAGAGTGGTGGTGTAATCCAAACTTCCGGTGCGATAGGCAATGTTTGCGCCTGTGGAAACGGCATAATTGGGAGTGAACCCAAAATCCATGATCAAGCCATACATGAAACCGATTTTGGAACCTGATGACTTGATGGAGAAATTTGCCCCTCCAATCGATTCGTTGTAATCTGGCTTGAACCAACCAAGAGTTGGGGCTGCCTGAAAACCAAAATGGAATTCTTGAGCATCAATTTTCTGAATGATCATCATCAGAAAAACTAGAATCATTATCTTTTTCATAATATTGCAGAGGATTTTACATTATAATTACTCCGCAAAATTAATCCTTTTATCAGTATGAAACCAATAAATCTGTTTTTCAAGTGTTTTTTAATCAGCATCATGTGCTTCTATTGGATGTCGTGCACCAATCCAAACCAAGATAAAAAGAAGATTGACGGTGGAGCCAAGGAAAGTTCTGTTCCTGGTATTGTGTTCAAGAGATTTGATGAAGATATCAGGATGATGGCAAAGGATTCTTCCATGAATTCATTAAAGGAACTTAGAAAGATTTATGGCACCTTTCTGGATTCTATTTTCTGTAAAAAGGTGATGAACATCTATAATCCAAACGATGAATATCTTGCCAAAAACATCCAGAATTTCATTACAGACAAGGATATTCAGAACATCAGCGATACCGTCGGTGCACGATTCAAGAATACGGATGATATACAGAATGGTTTTGCCAAGGCTTTCGAGCATTACAAGACTTTGTTTCCGGGCAAACCCATCCCGAATGTCTATACCATGGTCAATGCGTTCAATTATTCCGTGATAACTGCCGACAGCACCATTGCGATAGGGCTGGAACTCTATCTCGGCAGCGACTGCGTTTTTTATCCTTCGCTGCAATATCCCGTTTACAAGACTCGTAAATTCAGACGCGAATACATCGTCCGTGATGCCATGGAGGGCTGGGTGAAGAGTGAATATGACGACTCGCAGGTGAAGTCGGAATTATTGAGCAGAATGGTTTACAATGGCAAAATGCTCTATGCGCTTGACCAAGTGATGCCGGAGGTGGAGGACACGATAAAAATCGGTTTCACCAAGGCACAACTAGATTGGTGCAAGGCCAGCGAAGGGGCTATCTGGACTTTTTTTGTGGAGAAGAAACTGTTGTTTTCCAAGAATGAAGTGCAATATGCGCGCTTCATCAATGATGGGCCTACCACCAAAGGCATGCCGAAGGAAAGTCCGGCCAATGTGGGCTCTTGGATAGGGTTTCAGATAGTGAAAAAGTACATGAAGGAGCATCCCGACACCAGCTTGAAGCAATTATTGGCCATGCAGGATGCCCAAATCATACTTTCCGGCTCGAAATATAAACCCGAGCTGAAATAGGATATTGTTGCTGATGCCTTCATGATGGCTCGCCTATAGCTAAGCAATTATTAAGGCAATCATCAGGAATGAAAAAAGCCGATTTGAACCCTCAAGTCGGCTTTTGTTTTGAATAATTCTGCGAAATTTGTCCAAAACATGGCTTTTTAGCTTGAAATTCATCAAAAATAAAATCTTGAGGAACAAGAAAAGTTGGTGAAAGGGCAAAAAATCGGTAGTAAAAAAGTTTTTTTTACTACCGATTTTGGAATCCTTACCAGTAATTTAGGATTCCTTGCCAGTAAAAAAGCAAAAGTTACCAGTAAAAAACACTTTCTTATTGGCAAGAAAGCGTTTCTTACTAACAAGAAAGCGTTTCTTGCCAATAAAAAAGCAAATTTTACTGGTAAAAAACGCCAACTTACTGGTAAAAAAGACCAAACTGCTGGTAAAAATGACAGCCCTGTACACGAGTTTTTGTTTTTTAATGGTTGAATGTATTGATAAATCAATATAATTGCAGTTCATATAGGCAAGCTACCATTTTTCATAAATGGTTTTTGCCCCGATTTGAATGAATCGCAGCATATTGTCCACAATGGGGTGTTTTATATTTTCATAATAATCTCCCATTATCTCCACCATCCTAAAAAAGCATACTATATATATAAGTATGTTTTTGTGGCTTGAGTTTTTAATGATGGATTTTATTAATGCTGATGAAAGCTGTTTCGAGCAACCTGCCATCAAAACATAGCCCCGATAGTAGCGGCAGCCCGCTGCTTTGTGTCGGAAATGGGGATGCAGCGGCTACAGCGGATAGCGGGTAGCAGATGGGACGAGAAGAACACATAGGCTCCATATTGGAATTATAATCAAAATAAAGATCCTCGGCCACCCCGCCGGGGATTTTTTTGTTTAGTTTTATTATGTTTGCCGTATCAATTAAAACACGATGGCCAAAACCAAACCAGCAACTACCAGAAATGCCCCATCAGGAAATGCCATTGTTGATAGCGCTGCTTCCATAAAGAAACTCCAACTTTCCCTTGGCCTCATCATCGCCGCTTTCGCCTTCATCCTCTATGCCCAAAGCATTGCTTTCGATTATGCCTTGGATGATGCGACCGTTTTGCAAGGTAATAGAATTACGACCCAAGGTTTTGGTGGAATTCCTAAGTTACTTGTTTCTGATAGATTGTTAGGTTGCCCCGAAGTTTCTAGAACGATGGAGTACCGCCCTTTACCGATGGTTTTGTTTGCAATGGAATGGCAATTTTTTAAGGATAATTCAATGGTTTATCATTTGATGAATGTAGCCTTATATGCAATAACCTGTTTCCTGTTATTTATTCTGCTTTGTAAAATCTTTGAGAATGGAAATCTGGTATTTCCCTTTGTTTGTTCCGTCCTATATGCTGCTCATCCCATACATACTGAAGTTGTTGATAATATTAAAAGCAGTGATGAAATACTTTGTTTTTTGTTTGGAATAATTTCCATTTTATTTCTTCTGAAATATTTAAAAGACAACTCCAATTTTGCATTGTCATTTTCACTTTTGACCTATTTTTTTTCGCTGATGTCGAAAGAAACCGGAATTGTATTTTTCATTATTATTCCAATGACTGTTTACTTTTTTTCAATCCAAACAACTAAGAAAATTGCAAGGCTATCAAGTTGGATGCTCCTAGTTTCATTGGTATATCTTATAATAAGAATGCAAGTATTAAAATCGGTACCAATAATAAATAATGTTGCAAGCGATTCTATCGTAAATGCAGTGTCCATTGACAATTCCTTGATAGGCATTACCGATTTTGTCAGTCGGCAAGCCACTGCATTTTATATACTTTTCAAGTATATCCTGCTATTGATTTTTCCACATCCATTATGTTATGATTATTCATTTAATCAAATAAAAACCCAAACTTTAGGCAATCTACCTGCATTGACGGGGATAATTGTTTATGCCGCTCTTTTCTTCTTTTCATTTATCATGATAAAAAAGAAAAACATATTGGCATTTGCCATATTGTTTTATTTGATTTCACTGGCACCAGTTTCAAACATTATTATTTTGATTGGGATAACAATGGCAGAACGGTTCATGTATATTCCGTCATTGGGATTTTGTATCATAATGGCGTATTTCATTATAAGATATGCTAAAGCTGATAGCATTAAAAACAAGTATAATGACCTTTCACAATTTTTCTCTACTAATGCTACAATGTTTATGCTACTCCTTGTCATTTTGGGGCTCTATTCATTCAAAACAATTTCAAGAAATGGGAATTGGAAAAATGACAAGGAATTGTTTATGCATGATGTAGAGGTGGCTGATAACAGCGTTAAAGCACATTATTATTTAGGTATCGAATTATCCGAAAATCTGTATCTATCAACTTCAGACAGTAATCTTAAAAAAACATACATTGATAGAGCTATAATTGAATTCAAGAAGTCACTTGACATTTTACCTTTAAATGATTTATACAGAAAGTTAGGAAGATGCTATGATCTAAAAATGGATTATAAAAATAGCATCCTCGTTTATAATGCTAAAATTAAAATGGATAAATTTTCTGATTCAATTGATTTCAATAATTTATCAAAGGCATATTATAATTTAGGGCATCAATATAGTCAGACAAAACAATATGATAAAGCAATCCCCATTTATGATTCAGCCCTAAAATACAAACCGAATTTCTCCGAAGCATACAACAATAAAAGCGTGGCATTGCTCAATACCAAAAATTATGATGAAGCGATTGCAGTTAGCGATATGGCTATAAAACTGGATGAAAAGAATGCAAAGGCATATGTAAACAAAGGTTGCGCTTACTCAAATCTCAAGCAGTTTGATAAGGCATTGGAATATTTTAACAAAGCAATCGTAATAAATCCCAACGAACATGATGCCTATTATTTTATGGGTGTTACCTATTTTAACATGGGCGATAAGGAACGCGCAAAAACCTATTTCGACAAAGCCGAACAAATAAAAAGGTAATTTAAAACCACCTGCACAGGTACGTTTTTCTGCCTTCCTACTCTTTCCTGAAATTTTTATAATTCTTGATTATACATCTTTCCACCCACCACTCAAAAAAATTCCCTGCAACTTTCCATCCCATCACATCTTAGTTCTATCTCGATGAAATGCAAATCCATTTTTCTAAAACAAAAATTCATTCATGTCCTACCCACCTCCCCCTTCCAAAAACATATTTACCCTTTTTCCCAGATGATTTTACATTTTTAATTAGAAAATTGTAGTTTTTTCCTTTTACTTCAAAATGTCTATATAATCTATTTATTATCAATGTATTTTCCCTTGTATTAATGCCCTAATTTACCCTATTTTTGCCCCTCTTAAGGCTTTTAAATTGAAATAAAATATTTTATTCGTATATTTGCCCAGTTAAAATTATTTTAAGATGCTTAAAAATTATGATGTAATCGTTGTCGGTGCCGGTCATGCCGGTTGCGAAGCTGCCGCTGCCGCCGCCAACATGGGATCTTCAGTTCTCTTGATTACATCAAATATGCAAACCATCGCCCAAATGTCTTGCAACCCTGCCATGGGTGGAATTGCCAAGGGTCAAATTGTCAGAGAGATAGATGCCCTCGGTGGATATTCCGGAATCGTCACCGATAGATCCATGATCCAGTTCCGCATGCTCAACAAATCCAAAGGACCAGCCATGTGGAGCCCTCGTGCCCAATGCGACAGAATGCTTTTTGCTCAAGAATGGCGTCTATTGCTCGAGCAAACTCCCAATGTCGACTTTTGGCAAGATACCGTAAATGAAATTTTAGTTGTAAACAATTCGGCGGTCGGAGTAAAAACCACCATGGGAATAGAAATAAAAGGAAGCTCGGTTGTATTGACAAACGGTACATTCCTAAATGGCATTATTCATATTGGTGAGAAACAATTTGGTGGTGGTAGAGCTGGGGAAAAAGCAGTAACAGGCATTACGGAACAATTAATTTCATTAGGATTTGAAAGTGGTCGTATGAAAACAGGTACCCCACCAAGAGTAGATGGAAGATCATTGGATTATTCTAAAATGGAAGAGCAACCTGGTGATGAAAACCCTGGCAAATTTTCATATACAGACACCCCAAAACTCACTAAACAAAAAAGTTGTTATATTACTCATACAAACTCTTCCGTTCACGAAATATTAAAGACTGGATTTGATAAAAGCCCGATGTATAATGGCCGAATTCAAGGTATTGGCCCTAGGTATTGTCCATCAATTGAAGATAAAATTAATCGCTTTTCTGATAAGAATAGACATCAAATATTTGTAGAGCCCGAAGGATGGAATACCGTTGAAATATATGTAAATGGCTTTTCTACATCCTTGCCAGAAGAGATACAATTGAAAGCATTAAAGAGCATTAATGGATTTGAGAATGTCAAAATGTTCCGACCGGGTTATGCTATTGAATATGATTATTTCCCACCAATTCAGTTAACTCATACCTTAGAAACCAAATTAATAGAAAATTTATACTTTGCGGGACAAATAAACGGCACAACAGGTTATGAAGAAGCAGCATGTCAAGGATTGGTTGCAGGTATTAATGCTCATTTAAAGATAAATGGTAAACCCACATTTGTTTTAAATCGTTCCGCTGCATATATTGGCGTATTGATAGACGATTTAATCACTAAAGGTACCGATGAGCCCTATAGAATGTTTACCTCTCGCGCCGAATATAGGATATTATTAAGGCAAGATAATGCAGATAATCGATTGACTAAAATTGGTCATCAAATAGGATTAGCTAGCAACGAAAGACTGGAGGCAATAAGTAATAAGGATAAAATAATTGAAAATATTATTAAATATTTCAAAATTACATCTATCGAAGTAGATGTTTGTAATAATTTTTTAACCCGGCATGGATCTAATAATATTAATCAAAAAACAAAACTGATAAACATTATTAGCCGCCCAGAAGTTCATCTTATTGATATGCTTTTCGAATTTGTAGAAGTATATGATTATTTAAATATCAAAGACAAGAGCACCTTTACAGAAATAATAGAACAAGCGGAAATCCTTATGAAATATTATGGATATATAGAAAAGGAAAAAGAAATGGCAGAAAAGATTCTTCGACTAGAGAACATCCTTCTCCATGATACCTTTGACTATTTAAAACTAACATCACTGTCTTCAGAAGCTAGAGAAAAATTGACAACTATAAAACCAGTAACTTTAGGACAAGCCTCTAGAATTAGCGGTGTTTCCCCATCTGACATTGGGGTTCTAATGAGTTATTTAGGCAGGTAAATGTTTCACGTGAAACTGAAAATATGGAAATAATAATAAAATGCCCTATATGCAGAGGAACTGAAATTGTTTCATTCCTTAAATGCAAAGATTACACGATCAGCAAAGAATATTATACAATATCAAAATGCATCAAATGTAATTTTAAATTTACAAATCCAAGGCCTGATTCAACAGAAATTGGGAAATTCTACGAATCGGATGAATATATTTCACATTCCGATTCCGCTAAAGGGATAATAAACCATATATATAAAATCGTTCGCACCTATACACTTAATAAAAAAGTAGAACTAATAAACAAACTTTCTTGTGAAAAAAATATTCTTGATATTGGTTGTGGAACTGGCGCTTTTTTAAATCATTGTAGCAAAAATGATTGGGAAACTTATGGAGTAGAACCCAATGAAGGTGCAAGGAAATTTGCAGATGAAAATTATAAACTTAAGATTAATAAAGAAGAGGAGTTAACCCATTTCCCAACAAATTCATTCCCAATCATTACAATGTGGCATGTTTTGGAACACGTTCACTTATTAAATGAAAGAATCAATGAAATCAAAAGATTGCTTAAAAAAGATGGCACACTAATTATAGCAGTTCCAAACTCAAATTCTTGGGATGCAGAACATTACAAGGAGAATTGGGCAGCTTATGATTTACCCAGACATTTATACCACTTTTCCCCAAAAACCTTAGGTTTATTACTAAACAATCATGGTTTAAAAATCATTAACAAGCTACCAATGAAATTTGATTCGTATTATATAAGCCTATTAAGCGAAAAATACATCCCTGGTAATACAAACATATTAAAAGGCATTATTAACGGGTTTAGATCGAATTTAATGGGCACTAAGGATATCAATAAATACTCAAGCATTATTTATATTATTAAAAATGCTTAATTATTATCAATAACTGTATTGATACCTAAATCAATTACTTCGTTAATTTCAATACTTTGAGAGCACAAAAAATGTCCAAGTTTACAATAATCGTATCCATGTATTCCACAGGGACGACATGTTAATTTCAATGGCGTTTCAATAACAAATTTTAAAGTGGATAACGGATAAAAACCGAATTCTGGTATCGTAGAACAAAATATTGCAGTTGTTAGTCCATTTACAGAAGATGAAAGATGGAGTGAAGCAGAATCATTTACATAATTCATTTTTGAACCTTTCATAAGAGCAGCTGACTGTAATAAAGTTAACTCGCCACATAAATTATAGACATTTTTACAATTAGTTCTACCACGTAAATAATCACAATAGTCCCTATCAGTAGAAGCTCCAAGTAAGTAAATATTATAGGCATTAGGAAGCTTCTCTATTAGCTCTACCCATTTATTTAAAGACAACTGTTTTGAATACCATACGGATTTTGGGGCAATACATATATAGCTCTTAATTTTATATTTTTCAATAATGCTACTGTCAATTTCAGTAGGATAAAGCTTAGGATTGCTTGCTAAATTATCGCTTATTGCAGAAATCAGTCCATTGTTTCTATCAACTTCATGGATAGGGATATCCTTTGTACCTATTATATGCTTAACTTTCCTTGTAAATAAAAAAGAAAGAGGATTCTTGTCGAAACCGATTGCATTTACTGCACCTGACAGAACAGTAATAATGCCCGAAGAAAGATGTCTATGTACATTAATAACATAATCATATTTTGTCTTCCTTATTATTTTAATTAAGTTAATTAAATTCTTAACCTTATTACGATTCTTATCCCATATGAGAACGTTGTTTAAATATGGATGACCATCAAAAAGGCTTTCATTTCCTTTACGCAATAAAAAATCTATCTGTGCATCAGGATAATGTTCATGCAACTTCTCAAGAATAGAGGTGGCAAGTATAACATCCCCAATAAAAGCTGTTTGAATGACTAAAAACTTCAATTAACTTTCTCCTCTAAAGCCTTTTCCAAGGTAAATAATTCGTCACGATACTTAGCAGCTTCAATAAAATCAAGAGCCTTGGCAGATTTTTCCATATTCCTCTTGGCTGTTTTAATAAGCTTTTCCAGTTGCTCCTTATTCATGTATTGAATAACTGGGTCTTGAGCCACAATGATGTCATCCTTTTCAATGTAACCCGTATTTATATGGTCAACGGTATCCATAACAGAAGTTTGATTGATGATGGTAGATTTATTGCTGACAATTTGGGTAGGAGTAATATTATTCTCTTTGTTATATGCCTCTTGTTTTATTCGTCTTCTGTTGGTTTCATCGATTGTCTTCCGCATGGATTCCGTGATTTTATCCGCATACATGATAACCTTTCCGTTCAGGTTTCTTGCAGCCCTACCTGCTGTCTGTGTCAATGACCTTTCGGAGCGCAAGAAGCCTTCCTTATCTGCATCCAATATTGCTACAAGGGCTACTTCAGGCAAATCCAAGCCCTCCCGAAGCAAATTGATACCTATTAAAACATCTATCGTTCCTAAACGCAGTTCACGGAGAATTTCTGTACGCTCCAGCGTTTCAACGTCAGAATGAATATATCGACATTTAATGTTTAACTTAGTTAAGTATTTTGCCAGTTCTTCCGACATTCGCTTGGTCAAGGTAGTGACCAATACACGCGCACCAGAATTTACAGTCTTATCAATTTCTTCCAATAAATCATCTATCTGGTTGATACTTGGACGAACCTCGATAACAGGATCCAACAAACCAGTAGGGCGGATAACTTGTTCGACAATGACCCCACCGCTCTTATTTAATTCATACTCGGCTGGGGTGGCGCTTACATAGATGGTTTGGGGCGTTAACGTTTCAAATTCATCAAATTTCAATGGACGATTATCAAATGCCGATGGTAATCTAAATCCATATTCTACCAAGTTGGTCTTGCGTGATCGATCTCCAAAATACATAGCTCTGATTTGCCCTATTGTCACATGGCTTTCGTCAACAACAAATAGAAAATCATCTGGAAAATAGTCCATGAGACAAAAAGGTCTTGTGCCAGCGGCTCGTCCATCAAAATATCTAGAATAATTCTCTATTCCGGAACAATATCCAAGCTCTCGAATCATCTCCAAATCTTCAGTCACCTTATCCTCCAAACGTTTGGCTTCCAGGTTCATGCCATGCGATTGCAGATACTCCATTTGTTTCACCATATCGTCCTGAATTTCCCAAATGGCACCAAGCATTTTGTCTTTGCTGGTTACATAAATATTGGCAGGAAATATGGTGATTTCCGTTTCGTCTGCAATGCGCATGCCAGACGATATTTCAATCATCTCGATGGCGTCAATCTTATCGCCAAAAAATAAAACGCGATAACCAAAATCAGCATAGGCCAAGAAAATATCAACCGTGTCGCCCTTCACTCGGAAAGAACCACGCTTCAACTCGGTTTCGGTGCGGGAATATAAGGCGGTAACCAACTCATGCAAAAATTTGTTTCGGCTGATTTTTTGCCCAACCTTGACTCGCACAATATTTTCCTGAAAATCGGCTGGATTACCGATTCCATAAATACACGAGACGGACGAAACCACGATGATATCCCGTCTGCCAGAGAGCAAGGCAGAGGTGGTACTTAAGCGAAATTTCTCTATCTCATCATTGATGGAAAGATCTTTTTCTATATAAGTATTGGTGGCAGGAAGGAAGGCTTCGGGCTGATAATAATCATAATAAGACACAAAATATTCGACGGCATTCTTAGGAAAAAACTGCTTGAATTCGCCATAAAGTTGGGCTGCCAAAGTCTTGTTATGACTAAGTATAAGTGTGGGTCGATTGACCTCCTTGATGACATTTGCGATGGTGAAAGTTTTTCCCGAACCCGTTACTCCCAACAGCGTTTGCGATAGTTCGCCATGCCTCAAGCCGGCAACCAATTGCTTGATGGCAGTCGGTTGGTCGCCAGTGGGTTTATAATCGGATATTAGTTCGAAGTTCATTACTGCTAATTTTAACGCAAAATTACTAAAATTTATTGGGAGCGGCTCTGATGAGTAAAATCATTAACGTAATTGAAGAATATCATTTGTTAAACGGCCTGTGTGGCGTAGTTTTGCACCTCAATCACTAAAATAAATGAGAATATTTCCAGCCATATTGACCATAACATTCTGCCTCCTCTTGGTGGGTTTGCCGCTATTGGTTCAGGCGTTGGAAAATGGCATTTCGGGCAACGAATCCGGAGCTGAGGGACACGAAAAATCGTATTCAGAGGTGATGATTTTTATGTTGATAATAATGGCCAGCGTGGTGGTATATTCTGTAATGAAGGCGATTAACAAAGAATCGAGCTCGGCAGAGAAAAACTATAAAACGGGCAATAAGCAGCAATAAAAAGCTACTCGAAAATCAATAATCATAAACTTTAACATTTGAGATTTTGAGGGCTAATAAGTCCTAAGATTCTCAAGGGGGATTAGCTATTAAAATAGTTTAAATATTTTCTCTTGATTTTCATGGAATTATTGGAATATTATTAAATTTTTCTCCAAATATGATTGAAGTAAATTATTATTTTATTTATATTTGCCAAGAGCGATTTAACAATAAGGCTTTAGAAAACTTAGAAAAGATGCATTTTTGTCAAAATAATCTAAAAACAGCACTTAGCAATGGCAATATCGGCAACGGGATGACCATTGCTAAGTCTATCAATGGCATTCCTGTTGGCGATATTGGCATTGCTAAGTTTATCATTGGCCATCCCGACAAGGGGAATAGGGTTGATAAGTTTAACAATGGTCATATTTTTGAGAGGATGAACGTTGATAAACTTAACAACTGTAATTTTGTCAAAAATATGACCGATGATAAGGTTAGCAATGGTCATATCGTTGAAGGTTTTGCCAATTTCTTAGTAAAAAGCTCCTTAAATATGGCTATCATCAATTAAAAATTATAGCACAATAACAAGTATTCATTAACAATTAAAATTTAAAATATCATGCCAAGCATTAACAAAGAACAAATTAGAGCAATGGTACAAGTGGAGCGAAAAATCTTCTTCATGATTGACAAGATCGACCATCTCGGGCTGGGCATTTGTCCGCTTACGCCAACCACCAAGGCCAAGGTTATTGATTTCAACGACCGACTGATTGTCAAAAAAGCGGCTGTGGCTTCCATGGAGGGCATTCATACCAATTCGGAGGAACAGATGGTGCCTATGGTGGAGGAATTGGCGATGTTCAACTCGCATTATTTCACCACCATCATCAATGGCGTGAAGCGTGGATATTTCCCATTGGCTGATAAGGGTAGGGTGGGTTTGGATATTCATAATGATGCCTATCCGCCGATGAATACCTATGCCGCCATCATTTTGGTGGGCAAGAACATCAACATTGGCGATGCCTTGCGAATTACCGCCGGCTCATTGCCCATGGCGATGCCTTCGATTGGGGAAATGCATGCCAAATATACGCTGGCGAACAACATGTTCAATGATAATTCTACCAATACTCAAAACTTGATAGACGCCAACGTGGCATATATGGGCATGCTGGATGAAGGCATTGCACTGTGCAACAAATGCGACAATGAAATGGAGACGTTTTATAATGATGGCGATAAGACTACGATGCGTGCCAAGTGCCGATTGTGGGGCATGATTTATTATTCTGCTGCACCTATTGCATATTTTGATTTGACGGCCTTGAGCATACTCGGTGATGTGGCCATAGAGCATGTCATCTTCACCGCATTGCCAGGCAATGAAACTGCCGAAAGCGACATCCAAGGTTACGGCAAACTGAACATGCATCATTTCGGTCCGATAACCATTCAGGTGAGGCATTCTTTATATGTTGATGTTGACCTGACGATAAATATCGGTGAGGAAGAAACAATCGTTCGCACCATCATCCTTTCTCCACGATAAACCGCGAGGCAAATTCATTCAAGAAGGCAGATGAAACAAGTGTTCATCTGCCTTCTTCGATTTAGAAAATAAATTTTTCATACTTTTGCACCTCAAAATAAAGATAAATTTACAATTGTATGGCAAAAGAAACAATTTTAGTTCTTGGAGCGAATGGGCAGATAGGCACCGAATTGGTTGAATATCTAAGGTTTGAGTATGGCAATGTGAATGTGATAGCTTCAGACATAAAAGCTCCACAAGAGGTTCATGGTCCATTCGAACAGATGGATGTGTTGGATGTAAACCGACTCACAGAATTGGTAAAAGACCATAAGGTAACACAGATATATCACCTGGCAGCCATGCTGTCGGCCACTGCAGAACAAAAGATTATGCTGGGCTGGGAACTGAACATGACCGGCTTGATAAATGTATTGAACATTGCCGTAGAATGCAAGGTGAAAAAAGTTTTTTGGCCAAGTTCCATAGCGGTATTTGGTCCCAGCACACCTAAGCTGAACACGCCACAGTATTGCTATACCGACCCATCAACTTTGTATGGTGTCAGCAAGCTGGCAGGAGAGCATTGGTGCAATTATTACTTTAATAAATTTGGCTTGGATGTACGCAGCATTCGCTATCCTGGCCTGATAGGCTACAAGTCCGTTCCGGGTGGAGGTACCACTGACTATGCGGTTTATATCTTTCATGAGGCCTTGGCAAGAGGTAGCTACGATTGCTTCCTGGAAGCCGATACCATGCTTCCGATGATGTACATGGAAGATGCCATTCGAGGAACGGTGGAGTTGATGGAAGCACCAGCAGAAAAGATAAAGGTAAGGACCAGTTATAATATAGCCGGAATGAGCTTTACACCGGGAGAACTGGCCATAGAGATCAGGAAAACCATGCCCGAATTCAAGATTACCTATCATCCTGATATCCGCCAGACCTATGCCGACAGTTGGCCAAAGAGCATCGATGATTCGGTAGCGAGAAAAGACTGGGGCTGGAATCCTCATTTCAACACTTCGAAGCTGGTAGGGGAGATGATGACTCATTGCAAGGATTTGGTGTAATGACTAACAAATTATTCATTTATAACACCCTTTCTCGCCAGAAAGAGGAGTTCATCCCATTGCACGAAAACTTTGTTGGCATGTATGTTTGCGGCCCAACAGTTTACAGTGATGTCCATCTCGGTAACTGCCGCACTTTCATTTCCTTCGATTTGATCTATCGCTACTTGTTGCATCTTGGATTTAAAGTTCGATATGTTCGCAATATCACCGATGCCGGACACTTGGAAGGCGACCGTGATGAAGGTGATGACAAGTTTGCCAAGAAAGCCAAGCTCGAACAACTGGAGCCCATGGAAATAGTACAGAAATACTCCTTGGGTTTTCATGATGTAATGAGAGCATTCAACACCATGTCACCCAGCATCGAACCTACCGCTACCGGTCACATCTGCGAACAGATAGAGATGATAAAGGTTATCCTTACCAATGGCTATGCATATGAAGTTAATGGCACTGTTTATTTTGATGTAGAGAAATATAATAAGGAATATCCTTATGGCCAATTGACGAACCGACAATTGGATGACTTGCTTGCCAACACCAGAGAATTGGATGGACAAGATGAGAAGCATGGCCCTCTCGACTTTGCTTTATGGATCAATGCCAAAGCCGAGCACCTGATGAAATGGCCTTCTCCTTGGGGTTGGGGATTTCCAGGTTGGCATATCGAATGTTCGGCCATGAGCAGCAAGTATTTAGGTGATACTTTCGATATACATGGTGGTGGCATGGACTTGCAAGCCACCCATCACACCAATGAAATAGCACAGTCTCAAGCATGCAATCATAAGGCCCCAGTCAAGTACTGGATGCACACCAACATGCTTACCGTCAATGGGGTGAGAATGTCGAAGAGTGCCGGCAACGGCTTCCTTCCGGGAGAATTGTTCACCGGTAATCATCGCTTGCTGGATAAAGGATATAGCCCCATGTGTGTTCGTTTCTTCATGATGCAGACCCACTACCGAAGCACTCTTGATTTCTCTAATGAGGCGTTGCAAGCATCAGAAAAAGGATATAGAAAATTGATGACTGCCATGGAATTACTGGATAAGTTAAAGGCATCTTCAACCACCACTTCTGATATCATCACACTGAAGAATAATTGCTACGAAGCCATGAATGATGACTTCAACACAGCTGTGTTGGTGGCACAATTATTTGAAGGAGTGAGAATCATCAATTCAGTAAATGCAGGCTCGGAAACAATTACAGCAAGTGATTTGGATACATTAAAGAAATTGTTTAATGATTTTGTGATTGATGTGATGGGCTTGATGCCTGAAGCTAGTGCAGGCAATGGCATTGCTGATGGACTGATGGATTTGGTTCTATCCATTCGCACTGAATCGAAGACAAAAAAAGACTTCGCCACCTCCGATAAGATCAGGGATTCATTAAAACAATTGAAGATTGCTGTTAAGGATGAAAAAGATGGAACCGTAAACTGGACTTATGAAGGCTAAGCATCTATTTTCATTTTTGATTATTGCCCTGTTGTTTGCATGCAATAATCCGCAACAAAACAATAGTTCCAATCCTCCTCCACAAAAAACTGTCACCATTTCTGCTCCTCCTTTCGATGGTGATTCGGCCTATTTGTTTACCAAGCAGCAAGTTGATTTTGGTCCGAGAACACCTGGAAGCAAGGCGCACTCCCAGTGTGCAGACTATATAGCAACCAAATTAAAAGGCTATGGCCTGGAAGTAATTGTTCAGCATGGAATGGTAAGCACCTTTGACACAAAAAAGTATGACTTGAGCAATATCATCGCTTCTTATAAACCCGATCTCAAGAAAAGAATTCTTCTGTTGACACATTGGGATTCTCGTCCTTTTGCCGACGCTGATTCCGTTGGAAAAGACAAGCCCATTGATGGTGCCGATGATGGTGCAAGTGGCGTTGCGGTATTGCTTGAAGTGGCTAGACAGTTGACCATAACCAACCCGAATTGCGGTGTGGATATCTTCTTCTCCGACCTGGAGGATTATGGCCAGAACAACAACAATGAATCATGGTGTTTGGGTACGCAATACTGGATAAAGCATCCGCACAAACAAAACTACACTGCCGAATTTGGCATACTACTCGACATGGTTGGTGCCAAGACGGCCGTCTTTCCGATGGAAGGAACCGGAATGCAATTTGCTCCTTCCTATCTGCAAAAAGTATGGAGCATTGCGGCACAAATCGGGTATTCCGAGTTCTTCACCGAAGACAAAACGGGACCTACCATTGATGACCATTATTTCATCAACAGAGATGCCCACATACCAACTATAGACATCGTTCATTACGAAGTTCTGAACCGTGATTATGCCTATTTTCATCATAAGCATAGCGACAACATGAGCATCATCGACAAGAATATGTTGAAGATAGTAGGGCAAGTGGTTTTGGCTACCATCAATGCAGAAAGCGGTTCCTAAACATTAATGAACAACAGATTCAAGGCCCTAATTTTCGACATTGGCAATGTCGTATTCGAGATATCGTTTCAATCGGCTTTCGAGGCATTTGCAAAACATTCGAGCTTACCCATCGAAGACTTGAACGCCTCGCTTGTTTTCGATTCCATCTTCGAAGATTTCGAAAGAGGCAAGGTATCTCCAGAAACTTTTCGTGTGCATGTGTCGAAGAAAGCGCATATGAACATTACCCCTGAAGAGTTCGACAGATGCTGGAACAACATCTATCTGCCCGTGTTTCCCGGCTTGGAAGAATTGCTGATAAATCTCAAGAAAAATTACCGCATCATCGCCTTGTCGAACACCAACATCATCCACACCACAGACTGGATGGTGCGATATGAAAACACCTTGCAGCATTTCGAAAAGATTCTTTGTTCGAATGAAATAGGCATGCGGAAACCGGATGACGAAATCTATCATTATGCCTTGGAATGTTTGAACATGCAAGCCCATGAGGTGATCTTTATGGATGACAACCGAGACAACATAAACGCCTCAAGAAAGCTGGGAATTCAAAGCATTTTGGTCAATGATTTCAAGCAGATGAAAGCGGAGCTGCTGGACTTGGGAATACAACTAATATGAATGCATAAAAAAAGCGGCACACCATGTACCGCTTCTTTTAATTATGAGTTATAAAGTATGAGTTATGAGTTGTGCGAACTCATAACTCATACTTCATAACTCATAACTCTTTCACAAACTTCCCTCTCGCACTCCCTTCTGTGCTTCTTACTTCATAGAAATAAATGCCTGCGCTCCAGGTGGAAATAGAGATGGTAGTAGAAATGCCGTGAAGTATTTCTTTATAAACTACAGTACCCAGAAGGTCGGTGATAAGTAAGGTTTCTGGGGAGGTGCTGGTGCTGTGGTGAATGTTTAGAAGGGTGGAGGCGGGGTTTGAATCATTTATTAGCAGGCGGTTTATAATTCCAAAGACATTTACCTCTAAAACTTTCAATTAATTCTTCTTCAAAATAATTTCTTAATGAATCTGGATCTATACATATAAATTTCAAACCAAGTTGATGACCATACTCTAACTCTTTCATAACATCATTATACCTTGATTTTGTTCCATGGTCTTTACCTACACCAAGAAAATGATTTTTCAACCGATCTTTTACTCTTCCTGATTTACTCTTCCCAATGTATCTTAAAGTCCATTCACTTTTATCATTAATTCTTGTATAAATAAAATAAATATTTGCATATTGTGCTCCAGCCTTTTCGATATATTTTTTCAATTCAATTTCATCACTCTCATTTCCTTTTATAATTTTTATTTCATCAACTTCCTGATTATCGATATACTCTATTAGATCTTCCAATAATGTCTTATTAGAACCTACTTCTTTCATTGTTTTTATTTTTAAGGATAGATTTTTCATTCTGGACATTTTACATTATCATATTCGATACATTTATATGTTCTATCTACATAAAAGAAGTTGCCTGATGGGAAAAACACTTTTGCATATTCTTTATTAGCACCAAAATTAAAAGCAGTAATTTCCTTAAAACTTATTGGAATTATCAACTTGCCAGTATAATCAATGATTCCTTCACAATAGTTAAGATTACTGCAATAATTTTTTGAACGTATTTTGATGTATTTTTCATAACACTCTATATCATCCTTACTTTGAATGTTATAGTCTAATTCATAGATAAATTTACCTGTTTTATCTACTATGCCATATTGGTCACTTTGATGTGCATTTCGTTTGCAAACTACCACAAAGCCATTTCCAATATTGTAGGTTTCATAATTGTAATAAATTGGTTTAACAACTTCAACTCCTTGAGTGTTTATGAATCCAGTAGTGGTTGTATATTTCCAACTTTCAGAGCTTGTATTCGATAAGATTACTTTTGCAACTCCTCCCCTAAATGACTCAGCAAAAAAATACTTACAGGGAACAATTTGAACACCTTCTTTATTAATGAACCCAACTTTGCCACCTATAACAACTAAGGCAAGCCCGTCACTAAAATCCTGTATATCGTCATAAATAAATTGACCATGTTCAAAACCTTTCTTGTCTATTAACCCAAACTTATTACCATCCTTAGATACAAAAGCAATACCTTCTACGAAAGGGGTTCCGGTAACATATTTAAAAGGAATTATTTCTTTCCCTGTACTATCAATGTATGCTACTTTTCCATTTGCCATAACTAATCCTAAGTTTTCAGTAAATGGCAATGCTTTGTCGTATTTAGCTGGAATAGTTTTTTGTTCTGTATATATGTCAATGTATCCCCATTTTATGCCATTCATGGTTTCGGCTTTATAAGGTTTCAAACTCTGACCAAAAGTTTTAATACACATCGTTGTCAAGCCTAAGAAGGCAACCACGATTAAGATTATTGTAATTTTTTTCATTTTAAATAATTTTAGCTTGGTAATTAAGGGCGCAATACTACAAAACTTTCCCTTCATTTCCCCCAAAAACCATAAAATAACCCTGGAAACAGGTGTAAAAGCCATCCTTTTCTGTTTGATCGCCATCCTTTGCCTTTTGGTCGCCATCCTTTTGGGTTTGGTGGCGATCCTTTCCAATTTGGTCGCCATCCTTTCCAATTTGGTGGCCATCCTTTTGGGTTTGGTGGCCATCCTTTCCAATTTGGTGGCCATCCTTTTGGGTTTGGTGGCCATCCTTTTCAATTTGGTCGCCATCCTTTTGGGTTTGGTCGCCATCCTTTCCTTTTTGGTGGTCATCATAAGGCAAAGGATGACTTTTGAAGGTTTTGGCTATAATTAAAAAGTCCATGAAGCTTCAAGGGTTTTATGCTTTTTGCATTCATGGACTTGTTGTAAATCCTCTGAAATTTAACTTTTAGCTTATTTTGTAGGGGCAAATGGCTTCCAGTCTGTCCAATCGCCATAATGGTCACCGAGGATTTGACGGTTTCGGTACCACATATTTACTAATAAGGTCAGCCCTTTTATCACTTTTTCGCCTTTTCCGCTTGGATCAACCGCAACAATAGTGGTTCCATGATCAGGG
>CAIWCG010000140.1 GCA_903911135.1 uncultured Bacteroidota bacterium | reverse complement strand
TTCTTAAAGTTTCCCTATTCCTCCATCTACGAACAGCCAAACTTCTTAAAGTTTCCATGTTCCTCCATCTACGAACAGCCAAACTTCTTAAAGTTTCGTCATTCGTCGATGGAGGAATGGCAAAACTTTTAAAAAATCGCCCATTCGTCGATGGAGGAACGGTAAAACTTTTAATATTTCTGCCGTTCGTAAATGGAGGAATGGCAGAACTATTAATAGTTCTGCCATTCCTCCATTTTTTAAAGGTCAGTTTTTATAATTATAATATAATGCTCCATCAACCAAAATAGCCATTTATAATAAATCATTTAATCAATAAGTCATTAAAAATGAATTTACATCCATTAATAATCATCAAAAATCAAAAATAAATGATAAAACGACTATTTTCTCCTTTCGGCCTCTGGCACGCATTTCTGCCGCCAAATCGTTCTTCATCATGCATCATTAATAATAGCCCCTTTCGGGCCATCATGAATAAAGTATCATCAAAATCAACATCCTACTCCTTATTATATATATGGCATTACTGATTTTTATGCCCCCGAAGAGGCCGAGGATTGGCCGGATGAGGAAACAAATTGGGGCGATTTTCGTTTTTAACCAAACAATTTTCCTATTTTTGTCGCTCCTATATAAAATCAAGCTAGCATTATGAACACTAAAATCAGCAATATAATTGGGCTTTTCCTGATTGTTTTATCCCTGAATTCCTTTGGCCAAAAGGAGTATCCTGCCAAATGGACGACCTCTGTAGAGCAATCCAATGGCGATGAGGCAACGCTGGTTTTTAATGTAAAGTTGGATGCCAAATGGCATATTTATTCGCAGTTTACCCCCGATGGTGGGCCGCTGCCTACGGTTTTCAATTTCACCAAATCGAAGAGCTTTGAGCTGGTAGGAAAAGCTACCGAACCGAAGGCTGAAGAGGCTTTCGACAAGGATTTCGGCGTGAAAGTGATGTCGTTTAAGGAGCAGGTTACCTTCCGCCAAAAGATTAAAATAAAAGATAAGGCAAAGTTCAGCATCCCGGTAAAAATTGATTATGAAACCTGCACCGACCATTGCATATTTCTTGATACTACTGTTGTTTTCACGGTAAACGCAAATGCCAAGGCCAGTGCCGAAAGCACCGTTGTGCCAGTCAAAGGCAAAGATTCCATGACCAACATGGAACCTACAAAAGGCAAGGATACGGTGGTCAAGGCTTCTATCACTTCCGACGATACCAGCAAATTGGTTTTGTCCGACAAACCGATGGATGTGAAACTTGAAACGGGCTGTGGCTCTGAAGATGTGGTGGCCTCGAAATCGCTTTGGGGAGTTTTTATCGGTGGCATCATCGGCGGACTTTTGGCGCTGCTCACACCTTGTGTTTTCCCGATGATTCCACTTACTGTCAGCTTCTTCACCAAGCGCAGCGGCAACCGAAGGAAGGGCTTGATGAACGCCATGATATATGCTTCATCCATCGTCTTCATTTATGTCACGCTTGGGTTTCTCATCACAGTTACTTTAGGTTCTGATGCCTTGAATGATTTGGCCAGTAATGGCTATTTCAATATGGGATTCTTCATAGTGTTCATCATTTTCGCCATTTCGTTTTTTGGAGCCTTCGAGATAACGCTTCCCAGTTCCTTCATCAATAAAGCTGATGCCGCTTCCGAAAAGGGAGGTCTTATCGGAATATTTTTCATGGCGTTTACATTGTCTTTGGTTTCTTTTTCTTGCACCGGACCCATCATTGGTACCTTGCTTGTAGAAGCAGCACATGGCAGTAGCTATATGGGGCCTCTTGTAGGCATGGCTGGGTTTTCTATGGCGCTTGCGTTGCCATTTGCCTTATTTTCCATGTTCCCCGGATGGTTAAGTTCCTTGCCTAAGTCCGGTGGCTGGCTAAATACCGTTAAGGTTTGTTTGGGTTTTCTGGAACTTGCATTAGCCATGAAATTCCTTTCCAATGTTGACTTGGCTTATCATTGGGACTTCTTGAAGAGGGAAATATTCCTTGCCCTTTGGATCATAATATTTGGTTTGATGGGATTGTATCTCATCGGGAAAATTCATTTCTCTCATGATTCACCCATAGGTCATGTTTCCATCGGACGATTGGTTTTTTCCATCATTACTTTTGCCTTCACACTTTATCTTATCCCAGGTTTGTGGGGTGCCCCTCTTCGTTTGATTTCAGGATTTCCACCACCATCATTTTATAAGGAATGGTCAACCACCAAATCTGAATGCCCCTTGGATTTGCCTTGCTTCCACGATTATAATGAAGGCATGGCCTATGCCAAAAAGATCGGTAAGCCTGCATTGATTGATTTTACCGGTTGGGCCTGCGTTAACTGCCGTAAGATGGAAGAAAATGTATGGCCTGTAAAGGAGGTATTCGAAAGACTATCAAATAAGTATGTTTTGATTTCTCTTTATGTTGATGATAAGACTGAATTGCCAGTAGAAGAATTGCAGAAAGCAGCAGTTACTAGTTCAGGTAAAAAGATTAAAACATATGGCAACAAATGGAGTGCTCTGCAGGAAAGTGGTTACGACATCAACTCCCAGCCATATTATGTATTGCTCGACAACAAAGGAAAAATACTCGCTAAACCTCGTGGTTACCCTGAATCTCATGATCCTAAGGAGTATGTAAAATATTTGGATGAAGGTTTATGCCGATACAAGCTTCGTAAAGCAAATGAAGCCGAGCTAAAACCAATTCCTTAACGCAATTTTACAAATCGATATTCAATTATGGATAAATTTTGATTGATTATCAAATAGTGATTATCGAGATAATTTTATTTTACCTATTATTTTAATGAGAACCGCAGACCTGCATAAAACAGTTGTCCAGTTACCGGACCCCACACCATAGATGCATCAAAATATTCTGCAAATGGATTTTTTGAGTTAACGATCACTTGCTTTTGGGTTTGGTTCAATAAATTTTCTCCACCAACATATAATTCAAAAGCTTTTAAAATATAAGTTATTTGAGCATTTAGGATTTGATATGCAGGAGCCTTACCAGAAGTTCTATATTCTTCTGGATTTGATAGTGTATAAGGAAGATATTGTTGACCATAATATTGCCAGTTGCAACTCACTTTCCAATGCTTGTTTTTTGTAGTATAATCTAAACCTGCGTAAAATTTATCTTGTACAACAAAGGTCTTTTTTGCCAGCCCATTTTGTTCTTGCTCCTGTACATTATTATATCTGTATGCAAGCTTCATGTTAAGGTTTTTTATAAAGCTATAATCAAATTGAACCAATAAATTATCAGCAAAGGAACTGCCATTAAGATTATAGAATAAAACCTTGGTAGGGTCTGCATTCAAATCAACGATTACTTGGTCGTTGAACCAGGTGTGATAGCCATTTATGATGAAATCTCCATCATGACTGTTAATGCTGAAATTCTGTTGAAACGCAGCACCAACATTTATTGCCCGTTCCGGATTCAATGCTTGTTGAATGACCCATTTTCTTGAACTTGCCAGGAGAGAAGCATTTTCGCTTATGATATCAGGTTGATGAAACGCGCTTCCAGCAATCAGTTTCAGTGTAGTGCTCTTTGTTAAATTAAACTTTATGAAACCGCGAGGTGTAAATACAAATCCATAATTATTGTTGTAATCTCCACGAGCACCTACAACGGCAGTAAATGCCTTGCCAGTAAAATCATATTCAGCATAACCACCAGGAACTGATTGTAAGACTGGATAATTAATGCTATAATGAAAATCATTAAAGATAAGATTTTCTTTTTCGTCATCATAAAGAAAACTGGCGCCAACTCTAATTATATTATTGGTGTTATTGATGATTGTCTGATAGATGAATTTTGCATTGAAGTTCTGTTCCTTGGCATTCCATGCAGTTCGTCCAAAATAACCATCCTGCTGATGATTATATGCAGAGAGTATCAATCCCGAAGTAACGTATGAATTCTCTTTGGAAATGTAACCAATTTTCGCATATCCCGCTTCACGTTCTGTCTTTATTGAGATACCATAATAAGTTGATGAATTTGGATTTTCGTTGGTGTTAAATCCCATTTGTCCACCAAACTTTTGTTGAGACAATACGTCGAAACCAACATGAACCATATATCCCTTGTTTGGTTCTTCGACATAAAGCCAACGATTGCCGAGATGTATCTGTTTCCCGGAAGGCATATCCATAAAACCATCATGGTTGGCATCAATCATATTGCTGGTTTCATCTGCATGGGCGAGTAATATGGTGCTCCAATGAGAATTCAATTGCAGACTTGAATTGATATTTGCCTCATATCTTCCAAAGCTGTTTCCATATAGGTTGATGAAGAAATCCTCTTTCTTGTTGGGCTTTTTAAGTTCCACATTTATGGCACCGTTTAGGCCATCATAACCATTTAGTACCGAACCTACACCTTGTGTAAGCTGCATGGATTCCACCCATGGCCCAGGTATATAATCCAAACCGAAGGACTTCGACAAGCCGAACAGTTGCGGCGTGTTTTCAATTAGTATCTGGGTATAGTTGCCCGTTAATCCAAGCAATTGGATTTGTCTGCTTCCAGAAACGGCATCGGTTGTCGAAACATCTATTTGGGGTGTGGTTTGAAATGCCTCTCCAAGATTGCAGCATGCCGCCAATTTCAATTCGCCGCTGCCTATATTCAATTGATTGTAGGCCTTGGTGGAAACATAGCTTAGCTGATTATCGGTAACTACAACTTCCTTTAGCTTGATGGCCTTCTCAAGAATTATCTTCATGGGTTTATCATACATTGCAGCCAAGGTATCCGTTCGATAACCAACAGAAGAAACGATAAACCTGACACCGGCAGAATCAGGATGAGGCAAAGTGAATTTACCATCCACATCAGCGGTTGTTCCACTGGTGCCATTTAGCCAATATACCGATGCAAAACTCACCGGCATTTCCATACCACCCATCGAGGCATCATGATAAATTATCGTTCCTGTCACCGTTTGTGAAGATGCATTATAAACAATAGACAATGCTATTGTAATGGAATAAATTAACGCTTTCATTTTTTTGATTTTAAATTATTGATCGATTAAACTTTAAGAAATAAAAACAAACCCAAGACCTTGTGATAAGGCTTGGATGAAGTCAAAAAAAAGTTTAATGAATCAAATCAGAAAGACGCAGTTCGCAAGAAATAACTCAGGCACGACGTTTTGTGGTGGTCCATGCTCAAAAGCACAGGAAACCGCATCAAACGCCGTCCGTTGATTATAGAAAAGGTCTGCATGTATCTGGGGCAGACCATTGAATTCCAAAATGTTTATTTTAAGTTCTGAAGTAGGGGAGTGGTTGTCTTTGACTTTGACAAAAAACGGTTTATAAACACAGCAGCTCTTGTCGGTTTTATCATTGCTGCAATCGCCCGAACCGTATGAATGTGAAAAGACATTCGTTTCCTTGAACTTGCCACAGCAGTAAAAATTATTGCCAAATACACCTGCCGTAGAGACGATGTATAAAAATGTCAAAATATATACCGCTAACTTTTTCATCGTTATTATGATTGCAAAATTACATAATTATTTAGATATCTTTTCCAACCTCTTTGTTTCAATGCTGTTTTGGGTGACGATTTGAATCATATATATTCCATCAGCCAAATCCTTTACAGAAAGAACCTGGTCCTTAGATATCAAAACACAATTTCCAATCGCATCCATTATCCTGATGTTTTCTATCTTATTTGGGTTGGAAATGGTTAGGATATCGGTAGCTGGATTGGGATAAATGGTGCTCGCTAAACGACGTCCGTTGATTGTTGGAACCGCTGTTGTAGAAGTGTTGAAAGTCCCCTTCCTGTATTTTATTACTCCTGCATTATCGTCCTCCCAAACGATATGTATCACGCCATTGCCTATGGCTACATCGGCATTGGTGATGTTATTAATGGCAACAGTATCGTAAAGTGGAGGAAAACCGTTGTTTATATTATTTGTAAATAATAGCCCCAACTGATCTACACCACTTACAGCCTGTTTCCATGTCATTGCTACGGCATTTCCATTGTTTGCTATGCGAGGATAATTCTGCGTGGTAAGCCCGGCGAAACTTCCCGTCATCTGTTGATTGGAGCCTATGGCAGCTCCGCTTATTGACGATTTGCTGTAATATGCCATCCCAGTGCCGCTGGCACCACTCATATACACTGTTATTACCGTATCGCCGATGATGACCCCATCAGGTCCACTTCCTGGACAGGAGGTTAAAAGCCAGTTCGTATTGTCAACGGTAAATCCGGAAGGAAAGGTAGCACCCGAGTTGGTGGAAATTGCAGCCCACTGGTCGCGGATATTGTTGTAGGCGTCACGATACAAAACGGCAACGGTATTGCCCGAGTTGAGTATTGTTCCTGGGCAACAATCGCAGACATTGCCACCCGAATAGCCGCTGGAATGAACATCTGTAGAGAAGGTGCTGCCATAGTCCGATGATTTGGTGAAAGCCCATTGTGCGTTGGCAAAGTTGGAGTCGAATTTCATGAAACCAAGCATCGGATTGCCAGCATTGTCGGTAGTTACGGTGGGGAATCTGGAAAAGTTGCTGCCAATGAAATCTACCTGTGAAGGTGCCGAGAAGGTGGTGCCGCCGTTGAAGGAATGAACCAGATAAATATGGTTGGTGTCGCTGTTTTCAGGCATTCGCTTATAGGCAACATAAACAGTATCGCCATGCGATGCTATATCCGGTCCCATCCAGCTTGCTCCCGCCACCTGCATGTTGGCCGTGTTGACCAATACCGGTGCTGTGAAACTGCTGCCGTTCCATTTGCAAAACATGGCCCTTGCAGTATGATGCCAGGTTATCAATGGCCTGCCCAAAGCATCCAGAACGATGCGTGGGTGCTCGTTTCCAGAAGCCGAAGTTGCCACATTAACTGGTGCCGACCATGTTATGCCGCTTTGACCATTTGCAGTAAGGAATCCAATGCTTATTATGGCGAATAAAACGGCTATCTTTTTCATTATTGTTCAGTTTTAAATTTTTATGAACTTGACCATTTTCTGAATCCCCTTGGCATTGGAAATCTCAACCATATAAATGCCTTGAGCCAGATTCTTTACAGATAGGTTCCTGTCGTAAGTGGATAGGATGGTATTGCCTAAAACATCCTTTATTTTCACTAAAGAACTACGGTCGTTGATTATGATTTGGATGCTTTCGTTGGCAGGGTTAGGGTAGATGCTTACCGAAATGTTATCATTGATTTCGTTGATGCCGGCAGGCTCTGCCCATCTTGCGACATTGAAGGCGTTGATGGTGCCCACTCCTGTAAAATGCCCACCTACAAACAAGGCACCGCCCATCACCGTCATCGATACGATTGGTCCGTTGCTGCCATGCAGCAGGTCGGTTATCAAATTGCCATCCCACTTGGCAATGTTATGCACCGTATCAGCATTGGCGGTGATGAAGGAACCTCCAACAAACAAGTTGCCTAGGTAGGTGCATATTGACCCGACATAGTCGCCGGTATTGTTGCCAAATGTGCCTATTCCGCTCCAGAATGTGCCGTTCCACTTTGCCAAATTGGTATCTGCATTACCTCCTGCAGTGTGAAACATTCCACCCACAAAAAGTTCGTTGCCATAAGACCCGATGGCGTTTACTGCAGCAGTCAATCCTTGGTTCGTCATGGAGGTATCGGTGGTAATTCCTGTACCTAAAGCAGTCCAGTTGCTGCCATCCCATTTGGCTATGCGGCTGCAGGCAACGGTTCCTGCAGAATCGAATAATCCGCCAGCATATAAATTATTGTTCCAAACATATAATGCACGCACTTCGTTATTAAGACCACTGCCTACGGGAGTCCAAGATGTGCCATCCCATTTGGCTATATGATTGCAGGAAACGCCGCCAGCCGAATCGAACTTTCCACCGGCATACAGATCGCCGTTATATACCGCCATGGCAAGTACATCCCTGTTCGTTCCGGTACCTACATTAGAAAAATCCACTCCGTTATATTTGGCAATGTGCTTGGCTGTAAAACCTTCCGCCTGCAGAAACTTTCCACCTACATACAAGGTGTTGTTATAAACGCAGTAAGACTTCACCGTATCACTCGTTCCTATCATCGAATAATTACTGCCCATGTCCATGCCCAAGTTATCCCAAACGGAGCCATTCCACTTTGCGGCAAAGTTGGAGGTCAGCCCGTTGGCAATGACGAAGGCCCCACCGGCATACATCATGTTCAGGTTGGTATCTGCGCAAACGGTGTAGGTATAGTCGCTTGTGCCGTTCGCCAAGGCATACCAGGTCTGTGCCTTCATGTTTGTGTGTATGATGAGGATGGTGATGATCAGGAGTACGATTTTTTTCATATGCTTATATTTTAGTTATTATTAATGATGATACTTTTGATTTTTTGAAATCAAGTTTTGTTTCTTGCCATGCAAAATTACAAATAAAAATACAATGCCACAATGACCGATGATTTTCATGTTTAATTAGCCAATCAGGCCAAACAGTCGCCGTTCCCTGAATAGGAGGGAAGGTTTCAAGATTCTTGTTCTGCCGAAGTGGTGTTCAAAAATGCAATGATTTCATCAATCAATTTCTCTGTCCATTCGCCTGCTTCGAATTGCTCTATTTGCAAAATGTCGTCATAATATATATTCAAGGAAAGAGTATTGGACCTATCTCCTGAATAATGTTTTTTTATTTCTAATCTATCCCTTGAGCCTTCTAAAGTTTTTTGTTCTTTATAGTCAAGATAGGTAATGGAAATTGTGGAATTATTTATAAGCATTTTAATAATGAAGTAGCGATCTCTTACAATTGATACGGATTTGAATACAACGAATGATACAATGCCTATTCCCAATCCAACTTTCCATCCCACCCCTATCATGAAAAAACCTCCAAAAACCAAAGAACCCAATAAATAAATAATCGACCAATTTTTATATTTTCTGATTACCTCCGCATTCTTTTCGCAGGTTATCTCCATTTCCTGATGCTCCATGGGGTATATTATTTGCTGATGTTTTTGATTTTTAAAATGCGGAATCCTACTCTTTTTGGTTGGTCAAAAATAAGTAAATCATGATGAAGTATAAAATGTATGCTGATGGCATGAATGTTTTTGCCAATAGGTAATTATTGGCAGAGATTATCATGAAAAACGATGAGATTGGCAAGTCAACAGGCAACGATATGGTGTAATAATGTTGCCTGTTGGGTAGCGAAACGAGGTATATTAGGCTACATGATAAGCATCCAGACTTAAAAACGAAGGTTATTTTTCAGCATAATCAGCTCTCCAGGCGGCGTTCCTTGATTATTGCGCATAAAACTGCTTGCGGTGGACTTATTAAGATATTTGGCATAAAAAACAGCAATATATTTGGCCATTGAAAGCATGTTTTGATGTTATTCAATAGGCCCTTTATGGTAAGATGTAAATTGGTATTTTGCCACAAAAGGCCCTCAAAACGATGGGTTTGAAATTTATTTTTATGACATTCGTCATGTATTTTAAGAGTTTAAAAT
>CAIWCG010000139.1 GCA_903911135.1 uncultured Bacteroidota bacterium | reverse complement strand
GCACACATGGATAATTTTTCTTAGGAAGGCGGTAGAAAGGAAACTGCGATTTCGAGTTTTCCGTTATCTTTTATAGAATTACCGCCGCAAATAAACGAAACGACCAGCCCCCACCACATGACAGTTATCATGTATTTTTTCCTGTTTCATCAAAAGTCGATTCTATTGTATCGTCCTTAAAACTTAACAAAATGAAAAAGCACCACTCTAAAACCTTACAGGAATGCTCGAATAAAAGGCTCCACACCAGTCAGGATTTGTTCATACAATAATACGGAACAAAAGTATTTTGCTGCCCATACCATTGTTTATTTTTTATCGAAAGCCAAAATCTTAAACTCCATGTCATCCACATAGATATCATGCCTACCTACATTCCAAATATAAGAAACAATCTGATCACCAAATTTGACATCCTTAGGAAGAAATGCTGTAAAATTAACTGGAGTCCAAACTTTTTCCTTGGTAATGAAATCCATCAAGTTGACATTAAAATAATTATAGACATTTGGGCCATTTTGATGAGAAACTACATACAAGGCATCGTTATGCAAGCTGTTGGCATAAATCATCGCATGGACTACAACCTTCATATTGCTCCTTAAAAACACACTGTCATTTACAGAGTCTGACATGCCTGCACTAAAACTGCCGTGAGCGGGAAGTTTCATGCAATATTTTCCATTAAATGGATGTTCCTTGGTTATAGCCGTATATTTTTTTATTTGCAATGAATCCTCGAAATTTATGCTGTCACGATAAATTTCCATTTGGGTCCACTTCTGTTCATTTTCTATCAATAAAGTGTTGCTGTTTGGATATTCCTTGATAATTTTAAATGGAATCTTCGGCATGTCCTTCAGTTCATTTCTTTCAATGTAATAATAATCATTTAGAGGGTAAAAAAGTGTTTTTATATTCATGTTGCCCATCCATGTTTGATGATAAAATATTCTATAGAAATTTGCATCAGAATTGAATTGGAAGCTTACACCAACAGCAACATTTTCCTTTTCCACATGATCCTTTCTCTTCTCCATGATAAACTTAATCATATCCCGAGTATCAGTTTCAGAGGCCCAATCATGAACCCTGATCAAGTTAAACGAATAGGCAAAATTCAAACTGAATAAGAAAGTCAAAACTATCAAAGTGATATTGATTGTCCTTTTGAATTTTTCACATAAATGTTCGGCAAGAAATACAAAGAGCAGCATGAAGAAAAGAAAATTATTCATGGAATATCTTCCCCCAGGATAAAGAATGTGCATCAATTTAAATTGAATTATAGTAGCAGTAGAGGATAGAATCAATAAAGCGAATAAAAAAATCAAAAAGGATTCGTCAATTCTTGACTTGTTATTGCGAATGAAATTAATGATCGATATCAAGGAGACCATGATAACGATAGCCACAAATACCTGAAACAGGATAGAAATCAAATCCGGTTTAGGGAACTTCCAGAATACACAGTTAATCAGGTAAACAACGGTGTCATGCCAAAACCCCTCTTTTCCACCGAAATCCATCGAACCGGCCTTTTTAAGTCCGAAAATTATAGGCAGCACATAAAAAAGAGAGGCGACTGGTAATAAGACTACAAGTGAATTCCATAACGTCACTGGGCCAAAATATCTTTTATCCAGGCTTTTGTCTTTTATGATATTTAAAACGGTTTTAAATAAAATTATTGTTGAAAGTATCAGTAAGAAATTAATCATGATAAAGTAAGCCAATAATGCTAATGCAGCAAAAAAAAGCGACCAAAATCCATTAATCAATTTACCAGCTCCAATTATATACATATAGGCATAATACAAACTTGCCATCAACATCCCCATAGATAATCCATAACCGCGCGCAAGTGAAAAGAAATCGAGAAAGTAAGGGTTAATATTCAGCAGAAGAAAAGAGGTTATGATTAATGTTTTTGATCGAAAATTAAGAACAAGCTTTGCAGAGTAAAAAAGGAATAAAACATGGGCAAATAGATTAGGCAATCTTAAAGTAAATTCACTCTCGCCAAATAACTTTATGCTCAACTCCATCAGCCAAGTATTCAATAAATGATTATTTGTATCACCTACACTAAAATGTTTGAAGTTTGTAAATCCAAGATGAACAAAAGATAAATACGTCCAACTTTCATCATACGTAAAAGACATAAAATACGCCCTAATCGAAGTATAGCTTAATAAAAGAATACTACATACAATTAAAACAATTCTAATTCTTTTAGTTTCAATTATGTTGTTCATTACACTATCCATCTTATTGCATTATTTATTTTTTTTCGATTCAAAACTACAATAAAAAAATTAAATGATGATTCCTCGCAATTTACATCATCAAAATTCGATTTATAGTGACTTATGAAATATCCTAAAACAAAAACTGGCTAATCGTATCGCGCCAGATTAAAATAAGTACTCCAATAATGGCAACAACTGCCCCAAGACCGGCTTTATAGGTTATTTTTTCTTTATAAAGAATTGCTGCCATAGGCAAAACCAACACTGGAATTAGGGAAAAAATAGTCTGAGAGACTCCTACTTGTACATTGGCAATGGAATAACCTGCAAGAGTGACGCCAATCACTGGACCGAAAATGGTTCCTGCAACAGCATATCGTACACCTCCATTATGGTTCTCCCGGAAAGGACGTGTTACCAGATGAAAACGCCCCCTGACCAAAGTAATGAAATAAATGGAAACTGTCGCGGTAATCAAGCGAATCCATGCTGCATGTATCGGTATCATTTGTGCATTTTGATTGGCATTGATACCTTTTTTATAAAGTACCAATCCCGCACCTTGACAGAATGCAGCAAGAACTCCAAAAATAACCCCTTTCTTGACATTGCCATGCCCGAAATCAGGAAGTGCAGCCGTCTCTTCTTTGTTTAATGTAAGCCATAGAATACCAACCACACTGATGAAAATCCCAGATAAAGCAACCCAATTCAGGTGTTCATCAAGCATGATGAATCCCAAAAGTAAGGCAGCCCCAGGTGCCAAAGTATTGAAAACACTACCTATGCGAGTTCCAAGAATGGCATAAGTGGTAAACCCGAAATAATCTCCAAGTGTCAACCCGACAAAACCTGATATTCCAAGCCAAATCCAATTTTCACTTGTAGGTAAAGTGAAGAGCGATTTGAAATCAATGTTAAAGCCAACCAAAATTATTATTGTAGTCAAAATCAAGGCTAAAATCAATCGGAAATGATTGACAGATGTAGGACCTAATCTTCTGGCAGCTTCTGTAAAAGGAAAAACACAAATACTCCATGAAATGGTAGTAAGTCCTGCAATGATTTCACCAGTATATGTTCCAAAAATGTTCATTTATGCCTTGCCGTGAAATCAAATATAATGCCGTTCTCCAAAAATGGAACTGCCAATTCTAACCATATTGCTTCCTTCATCGATTGCAATCCTGTAATCAGATGACATTCCCATGGAAAGAATAGAAAAATCAAACTCTTTTCTTAATGAATCATAAAATTGTTTCAAGGAATGAAACTCCTTTTTGATGATTGAAATATCCTCAGTAAGTGTTGCCATTCCCATCAAACCAACAAGTTTAATATTCTTTAAAGATTTATATTCAGGAGATGCCAAAACGCCTATAGCCTCTTCAAATGAAAACCCAAATTTGGTTTCTTCTTTGGCAATATGAATCTGAAGAAGACAATCTATAATTCGATTATTCTTAATAGCTCCCCTATTGATTTCATTCAACAGTTTAAAACTATCTACACTATGTATAATGCTTACAAAAGGAGCGATAAACTTAACCTTATTTGTTTGGAGATGACCTATTTGATGCCAACATATATCCTTCGGAAGAACTTCATATTTGGAAAGCATTTCTTGGACTTTATTCTCGCCAAAAATCCGTTGACTGGCATTATAAGCCTCAAGAATTTCGTCAGGTGTTCTGGTCTTGGAAACAGCAACCAAAGTAGTACCAGTTGGTTCCAATTCCTTTAAAATTGAAACTAATTTTGTTGAAATATCCAAAACTTATTCCAGAGAATGAACAACCAACCCGCTTCTCAATTTTGGCTCAAACCAGGTAGTTTTTGGTGGCATGATATTATTAGTATCAGCTATATCTATCAACTGTTTCATGGTGACAGGATACAGTGCAAAGGCAACTTTCATCTCTCCAGAATTGACCCGTTTTTCAAGCTCTCCTAAGCCCCGTAGTCCTCCTACGAAATCTATTCGCTTGTCAGTTCTTAAATCCTTGATATTCAAAATGGGTGCAAGTACCTGTTCCGAAAGAATTGTTACATCGAGGACACCGATAGGGTCGCTGTCATTGTAAGTTCCTGGTTTTGCAGTCAATGAATACCATTTATGGTTTAGATACATCCCAAAGTTATGGATGGCATTTGGCTTATAAATGGCCGAACCTTTCTCCTCGACATCAAAATTCATTCTCAAGCGATTCAAAAAATCTTCTTCACTCAATCCATTCAAATCCTTCACCACACGATTGTAATCCATTATCTGCAATTGATTGTCAGGAAAATGAACTGCCAAGAAAAAGTTGTATTCCTCCTTGCCCGTATGGTTCGCATTTGCCTCTCTTCTTTCCTTGCCAACTAGGGCAGCAGCAGCAGTTCTATGATGGCCATCAGCCACATAAGTGGCAGGGAGTTTTGCAAACAAATCGATGATGTTCTTTACGGTTCCTGAATCGGAAACTACCCATAAGGCATGGCGGATAGCATCTTCAGTTGTGAAATCATATTCAGGCTTGGTTGCTACAATTTTATTTACTTCAGCATCCAGCTCCTTCATGTTTGGATACGCAAAGAAAACCGGCTCTGCATTGATATTCGAAATGCGCACATGGTTTTTCCTGTCCTCTTCTTTATCAGGCCTTGTCAGTTCATGTTTTTTTATCACATTATTCAAATAATCATCCACCGATGCACAGCCTACTATCCCGGTTTGCGTCCTTCCATCCATTGTCAATTGATAGATATAAAGATACTCATCCTTATCTTGAAAAAACATTCCATCCTTCAATAGTTTCTCGAAATTATCCCTTCCCTTTTCATAAACCAATGGCGAATAATGGTCCACATCATCCGGCAAATCTATTTCCGGTTTCACAACATGCAAAAACGAATGCACATTGTCGCCAGCCTCTATTTTTGCCTCCTCCGAATTGATGACGTCATAAGGTCGAGATGCCACTAAATTAACTTTTTCCCTTACAGGACGTATGCCCTTGAATGCTTTTAATATTGCCATGATTATTTTTAATTTTAAGACTGCAAATATAGATAAAAATGAAAGATTCTTGCCATTTTGCATCCATAATATTTACATTTTTCAGTGTTATTTTATGATTTTTAATGCCATGATTATATACCGACAAGGTAATATAACCATGAATTTTAATGATAATTCGACCTAAATGGGACAGTTTAAAGCTAAAATCATACTAAATACTTACCTCCAAACTAAAAATTGTGCCGTATGTATACAGAATAATTTTGTGCCAAATGGTTTTGATTAATCGAAAGTAGTAAAAAGAGTTCTTTTGATGACTAATGATTAATCAAGATTGATGTAAAGAGTTCTTTTCATGACTTACGATTAATCAAAACCGTTTGAGGCGATTTTATACGGCAAACCATCGATTTGGGAAGTCTTGAAACCCCATTTTCCACCTTTGAACCGAATTTTCGTCCAATTATCCAATATATTTTTATTCCAATCAAGAGCATCATAAGGCATAAAATCTTTGGTTATTTTTTATCATTTGATGATAATTCATCAAAAAAACGTTAACATTCCAATTTCAATCGAACCATGAAAATTCAATAGCCATATCTTTTAATACTTTTGCAGCCCCCGAAAGGGATGCTGAAAAATATCCAATATAATCAAATACATTTTATCATGCTTAATTTCAATGAAACAAAAATGAACAAAATCGTTGTTCATCACGTGGGCAATAAAAATAATGCTGAATATCTGAATTGTTCGAAACATCCGCTTCATTTAAAGGATGATTTCATCAAGCAGATATTGATGCAATATTTCTTGAATCCTTTTAAAACGGAGGCATTGTATCATTTGTCTGATGCTGAATCTTTGGATAAAAACAAGGTGTATGAATTGGTTTCCGCCATTTTTGATGATGCCGAAACATTTTATGACAACAGCATGGCGATTGCTCAATTTCTATTCGATTCATCGAACCACCCAAAAATAAAAGGGGGAGAATTTTATGTGGTCTATTTCAAGGATTGCCAAGTCGAAGATGAAATAACTGATGCCATAGGCTTGTTCAAATCGGAAAACAAGGAAACTTATCTAAAGGTTTTTCAACGAAATGATGATTATCAAATCGCTACCGACGATGGAATAAACATCAGTAAATTGGATAAGGGCTGCATCATTTTCAATACCAATAAAGAAAATGGATATTTGGCCACAATGGTTGATAATCTTAATAAAACCAACGAAGCCCAATATTGGAAAGAGGATTTTCTTGGACTAAAACCCTATCAAAACAGTTTTTATAACACACAATCCATATTGAACATGACCAAAGAATTTTGTGAACTGGCATTGATAGAAGAGGAAGAGATTTCTCAAAAAGACCAACTGTTTTTAAAGGACCGCTCTATGAAATATTTTGCAGAAAAGGATACATTCAGTCAAAAGGATTTCGAATCTGAGGTTCTTCAGGAACCGGAAATCATCGAAGCTTTTCAGCATTTCAAACAGCAATACATCAACAATGAAAACATCTTGGATACGGATGAATTCGGCATCTCGAAAAGTGCCTTGAACAGTGCCAAGAAGAATTTCAAGAGCGTAGTGAAGCTGGATAAGAATTTCCATCTTTACATTCATGGCAGCCCTGACCTCTTTGAGAAGGGTTATGATGAAAACCGGGACATGAATTTTTATAAATTATTTTATAATCAAGAGGCATAGGAAAGAGTTTTTAAGAGCTTTTTTCATTGTTTTTAATTCCATTTTAAATTGCAAGTAAAATCCACTTATAAGGAAATATTAAGGATATCACTACCCATCATGGTGGCAGGTATAGCCCAAACCATCATTGGCATCACCGATACTGCTTTCTTGGGCAGAGTAGGCGAAATTGAAATGGATGCATCTTCTATTGGAGGTGTATTTTATTTCGTTTTAGTTATGATAGGAATGGCCCTTGGCATAGGTTCACAGATTCTAATTGCCAGAAAATCAGGAGAAAAAAAGGAGGATGAAATTGGAAACATCTTCGATCAGAGTTTCTTATTGATGATGCTTTTTTCAGTTTTTATATTTATCTTGATAGAATATGTTTCACCTCCACTACTTGTTTCATTCTTAAAATCGAAGGAGGTAGCCTTAAACACCAATGCATTCCTTCATTACCGAGCTTTTGGGATATTTTTTGTGATGATAGCCGTATCCTTTCGTTCATTTTATGTTGGAATCGCTGAAACAAAAGTCATTACCTACAGTTCTTTTGTGATGGCTATTGTGAACATCATTTTGGATTACCTGTTGGTATTCGGCAATTTGGGTTTTCCCAAAATGGGCGTAGAAGGAGCAGCAATAGCTTCTACATCTGCCGAAATAATTGGTGCACTTTATTATGTTTTACATAGTACCATAAAGAAAACCATTTTTTCCTATCAATTGTTTCGGTTTAAAGAACTTAGCAAGGAATCGATTACAAAAATCCTGAATCTTTCTGCTCCAATTGTTCTTCAATATCTTTTTTCTATGGGCGGCTGGTTCATATTCTTTTTAATCATCGAAAGAATGGGCGAACATCCACTTGCAATTTCTACAGTCATCAGAAATACCATCATCATCATCATGATGCCGATTTGGGCTTATTTCACCAGTGCAAACAGCATGGTAAGCAATATCATAGGGCAAGGAAAAAGCGAAGACGTATTACCTTTGGTTAAAAGAGTCGTTGAACTTAGTGTAATGACCATCGGTTGCATTATCATCATTTGTCTTCTATTTCCAGAAGCAATCTTAAGCATCAGCACATCCGATCCACAGATAATTAAGGATAGCCTGTCTTCCTTTTATGTCATTTGTGGAGCTTGTATTGTGTTCTCTTACTCCTCCATATTATTAAGTGCGGTTTCCGGAACTGGGGCAACAAAGGTGGCCATGGTTATTGAGTTCCTGACAATAACCGTTTATCTTAGTTACCTATTTTTCTTATATAAAATCAAGGCCAATGTGGAAGTCTTTTGGACTGGAGAAATAGTTTATTGGTTCCTGATGGGCATCATGGCCTTTCTATATTTAAGAAGCAATAATTGGAAAAAGATCAAGTTATAAAAATACCATTTCATCTATATACAATGAACACTGATTTAAGGATAGTTTTTTTTGGAACACCTGACTTTGCCGTTCCTTCCTTGGATATATTAATTAAAAACAATTTCAACATCGTAGGTGTAGTTACGGCACCGGATAAGCCTGCAGGTAGGGGTTTGCAAATCACCCAATCTCCTGTAAAGGCATATGCAATGGAACACGAATTGAACATCATGCAGCCAGAAAAATTGAAGGATGAAACCTTTATAAACATGCTGCAGGCATTAAATGCCGACCTCTTCGTGGTGGTGGCTTTTAGGATGCTGCCCAATGCAATTTGGAACATGCCGAAGTTGGGCACCTTCAATCTCCATGGTTCGCTGCTGCCCCAATATAGAGGTGCCGCTCCCATCAATTGGGCGGTGATAAATGGGGAGAAAGAAACAGGAATAACAACTTTTTTCCTTCAACAGGAGATTGATACCGGCAGGATAATTTTCAAGCAAAAGACTGAGATAGGCGAAAATGAAACCGCAGGAGAATTGCATGACCGCATGATGGAAATGGGTGCAAACTTGGTGCTGAAAACCGTGCAGAGCATCATCACCAAGAATTTCAATACGATGAAGCAAAGCACCCTGATTACTCCAGACACCATACTCCATGCAGCTCCGAAACTCAACAAAGAGGTATGCAAAATCAATTGGAACAAATCCATGCAGGAACTCCATGATTTCATACGCGGATTGTCGCCCTACCCGGGTGCATGGACCAATATTAAAAACAAGCAAGGCGAACAGTTGTCGATGAAAATATTCAAGACAACAATGGAGCCGATATTGGATTCGGTTTATAATCCCGAGATGCTTACCGACCAAAAAACTTACCTAAAGGTGAGGGTAAAGGGTGGCATGCTGCATATTTTGGAACTTCAAGTTTCGGGCAAAAAGCGAATGGGGACAGCAGAATTTCTGCGCGGCTTTCATTTCAAGGATGCATGGAAAATAGATTCAAAATAGACCACCCCATTAATAATTCATAATTCAACATTTATAATTTCTATAAGGAGCCGATATTCGCCTCTCGTCCCATCTACGTCCCGCTATCCGCTGTAGCCGCTGCATCCCCAATACCGACACAAAGCAGCGGGCTGCCGCTACTATCGGGGCTATGCTTTGACGGCAGGTTGCTTCGAAGAAACTTTTCTAAGCTATACTAAATATTTGTCAACCATTATAGAATTGGTGGCCACTAACTTGAAATTGGACGGTGCTAACTTGAATTTGGGCGGTGCTAACTTGAAATTGGACGGTGCTAACTTGAAATTGGGCGGTGCTAACTTGAATTTGGACGGTGCTAACTTGAAATTGGGCGGTGCTAACTTGAAATTGGGCGGTGCTAACTTGAATTTGGGCGGTGCTAACTTGAATTTGGGCGGTGCTAACTTGAATTTGGGCGGTGCTAACTTGAAATTGGGCGGTGTTAACTTGAATTTGGACGGTGCTAACTTGAATTTGGACGGTGCTAACTTGAAATTGGACGGTGCTAACTTGAATTTGGGCGGTGCTAACTTGAAATTGGGCGGTGTTAATGTCTCCTGTGGTTTCCATTTCAGCTTGAAGAAAGCTGTTTCGAAGCAACCTGCCGTCAAAACTAGCCCCGATAGTAGCGGCAGCCCGCTGCTTTGTGTCGGTATTGGGGAGCAGCGGCTACAGCGGATAGCGGGACGTAGATGGGACGAGTGGAGGATATAGGCTCCTATTAGAAATTATGAATTGGGGAGGGATTTTGTGTATTTTGGCGTTTCTGCTTAGGAATATGTAAATTTGAGCGCCGAGAATAATAAATAACATGTACCTGAAACGTATTCATTGCATTGAACATGCACCTTATGAAAGCAGTGGAATCATCCAATATTGGGCTGAAGAGTGCAATCACCCGTTTAGCCGGACGCTGTTATATAAGGATGAGGTGCTGCCATCGGTGAAATCGTTTGACTGGCTGATAGTGATGGGTGGGCCGATGAGTGTGCATGATGAGGGGCGGTTTCATTGGATGACGGCGGAGAAGAAATTGATAGAGAAGGCGATTTTGGAGGGGAAGGTGGTTATCGGGTTCTGTTTTGGCGCCCAGTTGCTGGCGAGTGTGATGGGTGCAAGAGTTTATAAAAACAAGGCTAAGGAGATTGGCTGGTTTCCAGTGACGCTGAACCAAAGTGCAAAGGAATTGAGCTTGTATGAGGGTTTCCCGGATGAATTCATGACGCTTTTATGGCATGCCGAGATGTTTGATATTCCGGCCTTGGCAGTACCGGTGGGTAGTTCGGCAGGTTGTGCAAACCAGGGATTCGTGCTTAATGAAAGTGTGATGGGGTTTCAGTTTCATCTGGAAATGACCAGCCAATCCATAATCGATATCATTGATAATTGCAGGACGGATTTGACTGGGGGGAAATTCATTCAATCGGAAATGGAATTGCTGAACAACATTAAATATACGGTGGATTGCAACAACTTGCTGGAGCAATTGCTTGTAAAACTGGATGAGCGCAGTTCGGGAACTCCTATAGTTTCTGACCGAGAAGAGGAGGTTTAGGTTATAATCATAGCCATTCTGTTATAAAAATTAGGGTGGATATGTTGTATTTAATAAATTTATAATATTTTTGCGCACTCAAATAATAAAAAATCAAATGGCAGAAAAAGAAAACAATGCAGGCTTAGGGGAATCTTTCAGCAGAGCAGAACAATACATCATTGATAACAAGAAGAGTCTTTCAATCATATTTGGAGTCATTTTGGTGACTTTGTTGGGATATTTCGGTTATCAGAAATTCATCGTTGCTCCAAACGAACTGGCTGCCGAAAAGGTGATGTTTATGGCAGAACAGAATTTTGAAAAGGATTCGTTGGATTTGGCCATCAATGGAAAAGATGTGGCTCCCGGCTTCAAGGAAATCGCTTCCAAATACAGTGGAACAAAATCAGGCAACTTGGCGAAATATTATTTAGGCATTTGTTACCTGAAAAAAGGAATGTACCAAGAGGCCATTGAATCCCTGAATTCTTTCAATGGAAGTGATGAAATCGTGGCTCCGATAGCAATTGGTGGCATTGGTGATGCTTATTCTGAAATGGGAAAGTCAGATGATGCTATCAAATACTATTTGAAAGCCGCCAGCAAAACCAAAAATAAATTGACTTCGCCGATATATCTTATGAAAGCTGCCGGACTTTATGAGGACGGTGGAAAATATGATAAGGCCATTGAACTTTATCAGCAGATTCGCAAGGATTTTTATGAAACTCAAGAAGGAAGAGAGGCTGATAAGTACATTGCGAGGGCAGAAGGAATGAAGAAATAATTCTTCATCTTTCAAATTCATATAACTAAAAAACAAACTAGTTGTCCAATTACAATAATTCTCCTAAAAAAGGAAAAGTTGACATCCAGAATCTAAAGAATGTCAAGGTAGGCATTATTGTATCGGAATGGAATCCTGTAATAACGAAAGCATTACTGAAGGGAAGTATTACTGCTCTTAAAAAAGCAGGTCTTGCTGAAGCAAATATTCTAGTTAATTATGTTCCTGGCAGCTATGAATTGCCACTTGGTGCACAGCTTTTGGAGGAAAGTTCGCATCCTGACGGCATAATCTGTTTGGGATGTGTTATTCAAGGTGAAACCCCACATTTTGATTATATCTGTTCTGCGGTTTCAGAAGGAATCATGAAATTGAATTTTAAGTATTCCAAGCCATTCGTCTTTGGAGTTCTTACTTGCAATGATTACCAACAGGCAATGGACAGGTCGGGAGGAATCAAAGGCAATAAAGGGGAAGAAGCAGCCTACACTGCTTTAAAAATGATTGAATTAAAGCAACAACTATCTTCAAAAAAGAAGTAGTTACATTCTCTTTGCCAATTTTTTTGATGGATTATTCTGCATTGTTTCCATTTCCAAAACTTGAGAACGAGCGTTTGGTATTAAGAGAAATCGAACTTTCGGATGCTCCAGCAATGTTTGGTTTATATGCAAATCCGGAGGTTACAAAATATACTGGAAGAGATCCAATACTTGATATCAAAGAGATATATGACAAGATAAAACTCATCAAATCATCCTATTATTCTGAAAATGGCATCAGTTGGGCAATATCCTTACAAGGAAGTGATGAATACATTGGAAGCATTGGTTTATGGCGATTCATAAAGGAACATAACAGGGCTGAAATAGGATATCAATTAAACCCTGTTCATTGGAATAGCGGTATCATGACAGAAGCTATGACCATGATTATAGATTTTGGCTTTAATAAATTGAAATTACATAGCATAGAAGCAAATACCGATAAGGATAACATAGCGACAAGAAAGGTTTTGGAAAAGAATGGCTTTATTCAGGAGGCACATTTTAAGGAAAACTACCTTTTTAATGGAATTTATCTCGACTCAGTAATCTTTTCGTTGGTCAATAAGTCTTAGAATAGTTATTTTTGCAACAAAATTAATTTTATGAAAAGAATCCTGATCATTTTGCTGTTCTCATTTCTTGCCACCATGTCCTTCGCCCAGAAGTTCAAAGCCGGGTTGATAGCTGGGTTTGCCAATACGGATGTTTATGGCACCGATCCACAAGATGTGGATTTCAACAAGATTGGCTTTAACTTCGGCGCCTTTGTTGGCTTGCCCTTATCAGAAAAAAGCGACATACGTTTCGAGATGACATTTGTTGAAAAAGGCAGTTACATACCTCCTCCTTCCGATTCTACCAGTGTGGCCAACGGAGTTTTCAGCTCCTATAGATTAAGGTTGAATTACATCAATGTACCCATCATCTATTCCCACAAGTTTTCCTTCAATATGGGCAAGACTTTGGTAGATAAATTCGCTTATGAAGCTGGAGTGAACATCGGTTTTCTCATACATTCTGATGAGGATTTCAATCAACAAGGACCTCAACCTGTTTTTTCGCAACCCCCTTTCTCCGCTTATTCAAGATATGACTTTGGGGCTTTGTTGGGGTTTTCGTTTCGCATTTCCGATGACTTGAAATTTCATTTCCGTTACGAAAATTCCATTCTTCCCATTCGCCCACACCCAGGTGGTGCTACATCCTATTATGCCGGTTATTATAATTCAGGACAGACTAACATGGCCTTCATTTACACGCTAAGTTATACCTTTTAGGATTCCTTAAATGTATCTTAAAAACCTTCATCTCCTCAATTTCAAGAATTATATTTCTTTGGATATAGAGTTTGATGATGGCATAAACTGTTTTGTAGGCAATAACGGCGAAGGCAAAACCAATCTTCTGGATGCAATCTATTACCTGTCGATGTGCAAGAGTTATTTCAACTATTCGGATACTCAAAACATCAAGCAGGGGGAACAGTTTTTTCTTGTAAAGGGCAGTTTCGACAAGGGGAATTCGGAAGAGGAAATCTATTGCGGCTTCAAGATAAAGGAAGGAAAGGTTTTCAAGAGAAATCAAAAGGAATATGCGCGTTTGGCGGAACATATCGGCCTGTTTCCGTGCGTCATCATTTCTCCGACGGACATCAATCTGGTATGGCAGGGCAGTGAGGACAGGCGAAAACTCATAGACACCATCATTTCACAATTCGACCCTACCTATCTCGACAATCTCATCAATTACAACAAGGTTTTGGCACAGCGCAATGCCCTTTTGAAAAAGTTTGCCTCGAACCGATATTTCTCCGAATCCGAATTGGAAGTTTGGGACGACATGATGGATGCTTTGGGAACCAAGATACACTCCGTCAGGAAGGAATTCCTAAACCTGTTTGTGCCCACTTTCAATAATTATTACCAACTGCTGTCGGACGGAAAGGAACAGGTAGGTTTGGATTATGAATCGAATCTGAACGACCTGGATTTCAAGCAGGCCTTGAAGGCTTCCATCGAGAAAGATCGCGTTTTGCAATACACTTCGGTGGGCATACACAAAGACGATTTGACTTTTACCATCAATGATTTCCCTTTGAAGAAACATGGCTCGCAGGGGCAGCAAAAATCCTTTCTCATCGCCCTGAAGCTGGCACAATTCGAATATATCAAGAACAAAAAGGGCATCAAGCCGCTGCTTTTGCTCGATGACATCTTCGACAAACTGGACCAGGGAAGGGTGGAGCGACTGATGACCTTGGTGAGCGATGATGCCTTCGGGCAGATATTCGTCACCGACACGCATCCTGAACGAATCAAGGCGATTTTCGACGAGATAAATGTTGCCGTCAAGACTTTTTTAGTCAAGGACGGCAATGTTCAGCCGCTGAATTAACACTTTTAGCTTTTCGAGTACTTTCTTTTTTTGAAGCCTATATCCTCTTCTCGTCCCATCTGCGTCCCGCTATCCGCTGTAGCCGCTGCCAGCCCATTTCCGATACCAAGCAGCGGGCTGCCGCTACTATCGGGGCTAGTTTTGACGGCAGGTTGCTTCGAAACAACTTTCATCAAGCAGCAAATTAACTTTACTTCGATACAGCCGTACCGGACTTTGATACAGCAGTACCAGACTTTGATACTGCTGTACCGGACTTTGATACAGCAGTACCGAACTTTGATACAGCTGTATCAGACTTTGATACAGCAGTACCGAACTTTGATACAGCTGTACCGAACTTTGATACAGCTGTACCGGACTTTGATACAGCTGTACCGGACTTTGATACAGCTGTACCGAACCTTGATACAGCTGTACCGAACTTTACCAAAGTTTAAAACTTTGGTAAAGTTTGTTTATCTACTTGCTAAAAGTTCTTTCGAGGCTACCTGCCGTCAAAACTAGCCCCGATAGTAGCGGCAGCCCGCTGCTTGGTGTCGGCAATGGGGATGCAGCGGCTACAGCGGATAGCGGGACGTACATGATACGAGAATTGCACATAGGCTCCTTATTAATATCTAAAAAGTAAATAGTATCGGGCAGGACTATTGGATGCCCAATTTCTTGGCAATCTCTTTTGGGATGGCGTTTTTATGAACCATGATGCCGGTAGTTTTGTATTGAAAATAGGCATGGGAGCAGTAGAAAAAGCCCTTCAAATCGTTTCTTTCTGCGCCCCAGGAGTTTTTTACGAGGAAATAGGGCGTGCCCATTTGGTCGGTGGCGCTGCCGATGATGTGCATGCCATGATCGTCGGTGGTGGTGAGATTATCGAAGGCCTTTTGGCGCATTTCCTGGGTAATCTTGGCCTGCTCGACGGGATAATTGAAGATGGAATCCTTCATGGCCTTGCTCATATCGTCCCAGCTTTGGGCTGGCCAAATGGCAACTCCGTTCTTGAAAGAGAAGGTCTTTTCGCTGTTGTCGCTGGCCCATTCTATGGAATATCCCTTGTCGATGCTGTTGTCGGCAATCTTGGTAAATTCATCCAAAGGGACATTGTAAACTTCGCCATTATCCCAGTTGTCGGCTATCTCGATGATGAATTTCTTGTAGAAAGGATGGTGGGTGAAGGAGGTAATCTCCACATAATCGTCGGGGTTGATGCCGAGATATTGGGTGAAACTCTGTGGGGTGAATTTCTTGCCGTCATAATCGAAATTGGCAGGCATCTTTCCGAAATAGGCATCCAAAATTCCATTGAAAGCTTCGAGCCAATGGTCGGTTAGTTTCGGCTGTTCGATGATGGCATTGAGATAGGCCTTTAAGACCGCCACGAGTTCTTTATGGTCAGGCTTTTCGCCACCTGGATAGACGGAAGCAGGGACGATACCATATTTTTTTACCATCGTCATCACATCATGCGGTTCGCCGCCTTCATCGAATTGGGCCTTGCCCTGACGACGGACATAATTGATGGCCTTTTCGGTATAGGCATTTCGCACAATCCACATCTGGCTTAAGTCAATCTTCGGCTTTCCCATGCGGATGATTTCGCTTTCGAGGAAAGACTCGGTGCTATAAGTCCAGCAGGTGCTGGTGGTGTTTTGATTCTTGATGTCGGTGGTACTCCATTCTTTCAATACCTTGAATTCGTAATGGCTGTCCTTGTGATTGGTTGTGAAATCTTGGGCTTTCGCAAATTGCACAAAGGCAATCAGGGCAATGATGATGGTGATCTTTTTCATTTGAATTTATTTTTACGGCTGCAAATATGTATAAAATAAAAGTAATTATTTCTTAATGATTGGTTAAACCGTTAATCTTCCAAAGGTAACTTAACATACTCCATCACCTTGCCTACAGGGTAAAGGTTATGGGTTTTCTCGTAATACTTGGAATGATGATATACCCAATCCAACTGTGCACGGCCATCATTGGCGAGTTTTGCATCCTTCGTCTTGGCAGCATCCAAAGAGTCTCTCAAGGTCTTATCATTCTTTAGTAAATCAGCGGCAATATCCTCGAAAACATAATCGGAATACCATTCCTTCTGCATCAAAATGGCATCAAAGAAGTTCCAATTGAAATATGAATCGGGGGCTTCGGGTTCGAGGGTTTGGAAAGCGTATCGATCTTCATCAACTGGTTCACACCAACGCTCATCACCTTCTCCGCCTAAGGGAAGTTTTGTGGTAATAACATAATCTCCTTTATGATATTGAATCCTTTGTTCCACAATATTAATCTTGGTATTGTAATGAAGATAATGTCCCTCATAAGGGCGTTTCACTGTTTCATAGTCCTTAATATAATAGGAAGCAACTTTAAGAACTGTATCCTTCGAAAGTCTTTTCAATTTGGTTCCATTCAGCTTTAATAAATCTATCGGTTTATACCACGCCTGTGGAATAACATAATAGAAAGGCTTTATCGTTTTATCAACCACTTTATATTCATTGTAGTATCTTATTTTCTTGCTGTATGGAGAATTCCTGTCATAATATAATCTTTGATAGCCACTAACCTCGCTTTTCTTGTACTTGGCTTCATATCCTTTGAAATCAATGGTATCGAACTTGGTTGTATCTAATGTATAAGTACTTGGCAAGGTAGGGTAGCATCCACTATTGAATAATGAACCATAAAGATTATTACGCCAATATTGCATAAATGGCTTTAAGACTTCCATCAAAGTAATCATGAATTGATAAGTTGCTTCCACTCGTTTATCAAAAGGTTTGAGCATGTGCGTCTCTACTGTAAAGCCAATACAATTGAACAAGGCTGCATAGCCGGTGCAATATCTTGGGGAATCATAAAAGCCAACAATACCACTGTCTGGAATTGATTTGTATTCTTCAACATAAGGACAATTGATGATGCCTTTTTGTTCCAATGTACCCTTCAATGCCGGAAGAATCTTTCTACTAAGTGGATTATCAATGTCTTTATAAACCTTATTGTGTTGTGTAACAAAATAAGTAAGCGTGTATTGATAATCGGCACCATCGCTCACATGATTATCGATTAGGAAAGATGGTTTCCAGCGCTGGAAGATTTCTTCCCAGCTACGGGCATTCTTGGAATCGCATTTGATGAAGTCCCTGTTCAAATCCAAATTCTCTGCATTGCCACGGAAACCAAAACTTTCAGGACCGTTCTGGTTGACTCTGCTGGTTGAATTTCTAACCAAAGCCCCATCAATATTATAAATGGGAACGATGATGATGACGATATTATCCAACAATTTATGCAACTCAGGTTTCTGCATCAGGTCTCTGGCCAACAGCATGGAAGCATCGATGCCATCAGGTTCTCCGGGATGGATGCCATTGTTGATAAGAATGATTTCCTTGTTCTTTTTCCGCAAACTCACTGGTTCGAAATCCTGGTCGCTGGAAATAACCACCAGATTCAGGTTCTTGCCGATGTCCGTCGGGCCACATTCGAGCATCTTTATCTCCACATACATCGAATCGAGCATCCGATAATAACTGATGCATTCATCATAAGTGGCGGTTTGTTTGCCCTTGCTCGTTTCGAATGGAGTGAGCGGTTTGTTTTGGCCTACAGCACCCATCCATGCCATCATGGCAACCACTAAAAATAGGTAAATCTTATTCTTCATCTCATAACCCTGTTAGTCTTTCAGGATTTTGTCTTGTATCCCAAATTCGCAACAAACATATCTTATTATTCCTTTCTTCAAAGAAGATTATGTAATCCCCAACAATCTTTGCTCTAACATCTTTTACGATTGTCAATTTCCCTGCCTTTGGATACAATACAATTTCGTCTATCGCTTTATTTATCAGAGAGTTTAACTTTTTACTGTATGTTTTTGATTTATTTCTATAGACCCAATATGCCAATATTTCTTTCAGGTCATGTTTGGCATTGGCTGACCAGATTACTCTTTCAGCCATTTATCAATTTCATTTTTCACCTCCTCATCGCTAAATGTTCTTCCTTCTCTTATGTCATTTTTCCCTTCCTCTATAGCGGTCATTTGTTCTTTTGAAAGCTTCATTAAAACCTGCAATTCCATATCCGTTTCTATTAGGTTATAGATAGATTCTAAAAGTTCCGTATCTTCTATTGTTTTAATTTTGGCTATAACTTTTGTTTTAAGTTTTGCTGTTGTCATGATGCTTATTTATTATTTGATGCAAAGATAGGAAACCAATTACAAATTATGAATTAAAAATCAGGATATACATTCCTGATTTTTAATTCCTAATTCTTATAAGGAGCCTACGGTTTCTTCTCGTATCATGGTGCGTCCCGCTATCCGCTGTAGCCGCTGCAT
>CAIWCG010000138.1 GCA_903911135.1 uncultured Bacteroidota bacterium | reverse complement strand
GCACACATGGATAATTTTTCTTAGGAAGGCGGTAGAAAGGAAACTGCGATTTCGAGTTTTCCGTTATCTTTTATAGAATTACCGCCGCAAATAAACGAAACGACCAGCCCCCACCACATGACAGTTATCATGTATTTTTTCTTGTTTCATCAAAAATCATTACTTTTGCTACTCAAAATAAACTTAGAAGTCATGAAAAAATCATTACAAATCTTAATCATGTTGGTCTTGATTGGATTCAGTAAAATTCTATCCGCTCAAACACCCTCATGGGTTTGGGCGAGAAGTGCAGGCGAAGTAAGTAATGAATACAGTAATTCTGTTTGCACAGATGCAAATGGTAATGTGTATATAACTGGCACATTCCAAGGTTCATCCATCATTTTCGGAAACGACACTTTGCACAATGCAGGCCCAGGAGTTCTTGATATTTTTGTCGTTAAGTATGATGCAAACGGAAATACACTTTGGGCAAGAGGTGGAGGAGGAACAAATGATGATTATGCCTACGGAATTTGTACGGACGCAAATGGGAATGTGTATATCACAGGATATTTTCGTAGTCCCTTCATCACCTTTGGAACAATAACTCTAAACAATGCAGATACTTCGATTAGTTCGTGGAACCAATGCGATATTTTTATCACAAAGTATGATTCTGATGGCACCTTACTCTGGGCTAAAAGAGCAGGGAGTGCAGGTACTGAAATTAGTTATTCCATTTGCACCGATTCAGACAACAATGTTTATATTACGGGCATGTTTGGCTATTCAACAAACATGTACTTCGCAAGCGATACTTTAATTAATAGGGGGAGTTATGATGTTTTTGTAGCAAAATATGATTCAGGTGGCAATGAGCTATGGGTAAAAAGTGATGGCGGAGCTGAGCAAGACTGTGGTTATAGCATTTGTACCGATGCAAGTAAAAATGTTTATGTGACAGGATATTTTCAAGCTTCAGCCGCTTTTGGAAATGATTCAATATTCGGACATGGCAATCTTGATCTATTCGTTGCAAAGTACGATACTTACGGAAATAATATCTGGGCTAAAAGTGCTGTTGGACCTAGTTATGATTGGAATTCTGGTACTGGTATTACAGCCGATGAATGGGGTAATGTATATATAACTGGTTATTTTCAAAACTCCATAATTTTCGGAAATGATGCTTTAGGCAATGGTGGACCTTGGTCCATTTTTACAGCGAAGTATGATTCCAGCGGCAATGCATTATGGGGAAGAAGCCCGGGTGGAACAAATAATGATTTTGGCAACAGTATTTCTGCCGATGCAAATGGTCATGTTTTTGTTACTGGTTATTTTGCAAGCTCCTATCTAAACTTCGGAGGCATTCCTGTACTAAATACAAATGTAGGTTACAATGATATTTTCGTGGTGGAATATGATGCGGCTGGCAATGCTCTTTGGGCAACAGGTATAGGGGGAACTGATAATGACTATGGAATGGGCATATGTACAAATGGAGGAGATAAAGTTTATATAACAGGTTACATTGGCAGCTACTCTGTTAACTTTGGCAGCACTGCACTTATCAACAACGGTAGTTACGATGTCTTTCTAGCAAAACTTGGTCTAACTGCCGGCATAGAAGAATTAGCGAAAGATACAAACAGTGTACTTGTGTATCCCAATCCTACAAGCACTACCATCACTTTTCATTTATCCTCCAGCCCACAAAATGAAACACTACAGATAACTGATGTTTTTGGCAGAGTGGTCTATAAAGAAACCATAAGAGCCAATGATATGAAGTTGGATGTTTCAAGATGGAGTGGTGGCATTTATTTTTATGAGGTAAGCGGCAAGCGAGGGAAGATAGTGAAGCAGTAAACTGTTAAAACAATTTAAAATCTTCATTGGTTTTGTTGGGTTCAAAACATTATTACTATTTTTGACCCCAATAAAAACAACGAATACATGAACACAAGAACCCTCCTCCTCCTGTTGATGAGCATCCTCATCCACACCACCACCCACGCCCAAAACAAAACAAAAGTCACCAGCGGCACCATCGGCATGATGGAAGCCCGACACATAGGCCCTGCCGTCATGGGTGGAAGAATCACCGCCATCGATGCCGTCTCCAAAGACCCACGCATCATGTATGTAGGCACTGCCGGTGGCGGCATCTGGAAAACCACTACCGGCGGAACCATATTCAAACCCATCTTCGATAAATACTGCCAGTCCATCGGTGCCCTCACCGTCGACCAGACCAACCCCGATGTCATCTGGTGCGGAACCGGAGAATCAAACATGCGAAACAGCGTCAGCATCGGCACAGGCCTCTTCAAATCCACCGATGCAGGAGAAAACTGGGTCAAGGTAGGCCTCGATTCCGCCGAACATATCAGCCGTGTGGCCATCAACCCAAAGAACTCCAACGAAGTGTATGTAGCCGTTCCCGGTCCCCTCTGGAGCGACAGCAAGAACCGCGGTCTCTATAAAACCAGCGATGGCGGCAAGACTTGGGACAAGATTCTTTATGTGGATGAGAAGACCGGTTGTGCCGAAGTCCTCATAAACCCCAAAGAACCGAACATCATCTACGCCACCACCTGGCAATTCAGGAGGACTCCCTATTCCTTTTCATCGGGAGGTAAAGGCAGTGCCGTTTATAAGAGCATCGATGGCGGCAAAACCTGGAAGAAACTCGCGAATGGCTTGCCCACCACCGATTTCGGTAGAGTGGCCATGGCCATGGCTCCCAGCGAACCAAACAATCTCTTCGCCATTGTAGAAGCAAAGAAAACGAACCTCTACTTATCCACCAATGGCGGTGATTCTTGGCAAGAACAAGGCAGCAACAACAATGTGGAAGGCCGTCCATTTTACTTCAGCGTCATTGCCGTCGATCCTACCAATCCGATGAGGGTATATCGCCCTGCCTGGTCCTTGTCCATCAGCGATGATGGCGGTCGTTCCTTCAAGGAAGCCTCCATGGAAGGCGGTTGGATTCATAGCGACCATCATGCCTTTTGGATAGACCCCAACAATCCTTCGCATCTGTTATTAGGTACCGATGGAGGCGTTTATATGTCTATGGACAAGGGCAACAATTGGTTGTTCTTGAACAATATTCCGGTGTCCATGTTCTATCATGTTACCACCGACAATGAATATCCTTACAATGTTTACGGTGGTCTTCAAGATAACGGTTCTTGGGCTGCCCCTTCGCAATGCATCAATGGAATTACCAATGGCGATTGGAAGAATGTGGGTGGTGGTGATGGTTTCTGGTGCAGCCCTGATGCCAATGATCGCAACATAGTTTATTCCGAATATCAGGGCGGTCATGCCAGCCGTTTCAACAGGAAGACCAATGAAGGCCAAGATATACAGCCACAACCCGGAATCAATGATCCGAAGCTGCGTTTCAACTGGAACACTCCTTTATATATTGGCCCCAGCAAGAAGGTTTATATGGGTGCCCAATTCCTTTATCGTTCTGCCAATCCTGGCCGTGGTTGGGAAAAGATTTCTCCAGACTTGACTACCAACGACTCCCTCAAACAAAAGCAGGAAGAGAGCGGTGGCGTAACTACCGACAACTCTTCTGCCGAGAATCATTGCACCATCTTCACCATTGCCGAATCTCCTTTTGATGAGAATACCATTTGGGTAGGTACCGATGATGGCAACCTTCAATTGACCATAGATGGTGGCAAGACATGGACTAAACTAAATCAGAACATCAAAGGCATTCCTGCACAGACTTGGGTGAGCAGCATTGAGCCAAGCAAGTTCGATAAGAATGTGGTTTATGCCACCTTCGACAATCATTATTATGGCGACATGAACACCTATTGCTTCAAGTCATCGGATATGGGCAAGACTTGGAAACTCCTTAACACCATAGACCTTCATGCCGGATATGCACACAAGATTAAGGAAGATATCGTCAATCATAATCTCCTTTTCCTAGGCACCGAGTTCGGTCTTTATGTATCGGTAGATGGCGGTGAAAACTGGGCGCAGATGAATTCGAAGATTCCTCCGACGGGTGTTCGTGATATTCAGATTCATCCAAGAAACAACGACTTGATTCTTGCCACTCATGGCCGTGGAATCTTGATTGTGGATGACATAGCGCCACTCCGACAATTGACTCCAGAAGTTTTGGAATCTGATTTGACAATTTTAAAAACGCGTCCTATTCCTGTTACCGGTGGCCATTTCGGTGGTGCTTTCCCAAGTGCCGGTGGCTTCGTCGGTCCGAACTCTTCAGAGGAATGCCCCATCATTTATTATCTGAAAGACCGCGTTACTACCGGCGATCTCAAGATAGAGATTTTTGATAAGGACAACAACTCGGTGGGTACTGTGCAAGGGACAAAGCGTAAAGGCATAAACAAGGTGAATTGGAGCATGAGAATGAAGCCGCCTAAGGTAGCCAAAGGCGTGAGGATAGACGGTTCCGGCTTCTTCGGCGCTTTGGTTGAGCCAGGCGTTTATACCGTCAAGATTACCAAGGGTGACAAGGAATATACCGGCACTCTTACCCTTATCAAAGATCCTCTTACACAGCATTCGGACGAAGATATGGCCATTCATCAAAAGGCGGTGAAGGAAGTCTTTAGAATGACGGAAGACCTTGCCTTTTTCAACCAACAGGTCTTGAACATGATGGACAGCATCAAGGCGGTACTTGACAATACAAAGGGTGCTTCGATGAAGAAATTCTTGCAGCCGTATTACGATAAGTTGGCTAAGATTAGAAAGGAACTCATTGCTACCAAAGAGGGACAATCCATCACTGGCGAAGAGCGTATCCGTGAGAAATTGAGCGAACTTTATGGTGGAGTGGTGGGCTTTGAAGGCCGACCTACCGACCAGCAACTGGAGCGCATCAAGGGATTGGATGGAGAGTTGAAGAAGCAACAATCTTTAGGCAATAACATCTTCAAGAATGATTTGCCCAAAATTAATGACAAACTGAAAAGCAAACAGTTCAATCCGATAACTATCTTGGAACGTGGTGAGTTCGACAAGGTGGATGCTCCCAAGAAGGGTGTGTAATATTCAGGAATTTAAGTTTCAATTTGTTTAACGCAAAAATAGATAAATGTTATTCTGCATTAACTAGAGTAATCAACATATAGCCATTGCATAATAAATGTATCCATTAGACCTTTTTTTATAATTTTAAATTTCTAATAAGGAATATATGAAGATAGATATCATTACCGTGTTGCCAAAACTTCTCGATGGGCCTCTAAATGACAGTATTTTATTGCGAGCCCAAAAGAAGGGTTTGGTGACGATAAATATCCATAACCTGCGTGATCATTCGCCGTTCAAACACAAGAGCGTGGACGATTATGCCTTTGGCGGTGGAGCTGGTATGGTGATGATGATAGAACCGATTTATAACTGCATTAACGAGCTGCGAAAAGACACTACTTATGATGAGATAATCTACATGTCTCCGGATGGCGAAATGCTTGACCAGAAGATGGCGAACAGCCTGTCGCTGAAGGGAAACATCATCATCCTTTGCGGGCATTACAAGGGTATCGACGAGCGTATCAGGGAACATTTGATAACGAAGGAAATTTCCATCGGCAATTATGTTTTGTCGGGCGGAGAACTCCCAGCTGCCGTGCTTTGCGACAGCATCATCAGGCTTTTGCCCGGTGTGCTGAATGATGAAATGTCGGCGTTGGAGGATTCGTTTCAGGATGATTTGATAGCACCACCGACTTATACTCGTCCTGCCGAATTCAATGGATGGAAAGTTCCGGATATCCTCCTGTCGGGTGACCAGAAAAAGATTGATGCATGGAAGCATGAAAAGGCTGTGGAACGCACCGTAGAGCGCAGACCGGATTTGTTGAAATGAAACGATGGGCGAAGAATTAAAATATTAATTTCTAAATTAGCCAAGTTGAAAATAAAAATTAAACCAAATAACATTGCAATGAAAAAAGCCCTTACGATGATTTTGATGATGCTCTCCATCAGCCCGATGATGAAGGCACAGGATAAACTTCCTGACACCGATATCTGGTTGATGGAAATAAAAACCACGAAAGATGTTTTCAGTGTTTCGGACCCGATAAACATTACCGATAGGCCCGGTTATGACAACCAACCGGAGTTTCTTTCGGATGGATCGGGCATACTTTACACTTCCATCAGAGAAGATGGGCAGGCGGATATTTATGAATATATCATCAACACCAAAGCGACTGCGCATATCACCAAGACTTCCGTCAGCGAGTATTCGCCAATGGTTGTTCCTGGCGTCAAGGGCTTCTCGGTGGTGATGGTGGAAAAGGACAGCACACAGCGGATTTGGGAATACAAGTTTGGTTATACGGATGCTCATGTTATCCTTCCAACAGTGGATTCCATCGGATATTATTGCTGGATAAACAAGAACACAATGGCTGTTTTTAAACTGACAGAACCACCGATATTGGAGATAGCCGACATCAAGACCGGCCATGTGGAACCGATGGCACGAAACATAGGCAGATGCATTCAGCGAATACCGGAAAAGAATTCGATAAGCTTTGTGGAAAAGGACTCCTTGAAGGGTTGGAGAATCATGGAACTCGACCTGAAAACGAGTGGAATTTCTTCGATTGTAAACACCTTGCCGAGCAGCGAAGATTATGTATGGACACCGGATGGGGTTTTGTTGATGGGCAAGGATAACAAGCTATATCGTTTCGAGCCCAATGAAGATACCGACTGGGAACAGATTTGGGATTTCAGTACCTTAGGCATCAATGATTTTTACCGCATGGCCATCAGTCCTGACGGCAGCATGTTGGCCATCGTTTCCTTCAAGAACAAGAAACCTTAATCCTTGTTCCTAATGATTTTGAAGATTTGCTGATAGTTTTCCCAAGTGGTAAATCTCGGCATGTCTCCACCGATGAACGTAAGGAACATGAGCATGTCATTGGCTTCGTGAAAACCGGGAATGGGTTGAATCAAGTCGCCAACTTCAGTCAAGAAAACCGAGGTGGGATAAGACATCTTTTCATTTAAAAAATAAACTGCCAGGTCATTCACCTTACTGTCAGGTTTGCTGGTGTAATACTTTCCCTTGTATTCGATGGAGTCTTTTTTCTCAGCATTGAATCGAACCGCATAGAAATATTTATTCATGAAGTTCACCACATCCTGATCCTTGTAAGTGGTGGCATCCATTCGCTTGCACCAGCCACACCAATCGGTATAAACGTCGATGAATATCTTCTTTGGAGCGGTCTTCTGCAACTTCAATGCCTCTTGAATGGACATCCACTTTATTTCGTTTTGAGGAGCCAATTGAGCATATGAAACTCCATAAAGTCCCAAGATAAATAATAGAGCTATAAAAATATTTTTCATTGTAATGTTTTATTAGATTCCGAATATGGCGCAAACATAATGAATCTTTGAAAAAGTGCAAAGAATGATAGCTTTTATTGAGGTTTTTGATACTCAATGTGATTCCTGATTTATAATTCCGTTCTTTGGTATGCCGAATAATTGCAGCAATAGGTGTGTGGAAAATTCGGTCAATACATAGTTCAGAGGTGCTTGTTTCCTTATTAGATTATAATTCTTCAACTTAGGCAAATGTTTTGCAAATCCGGCTACCGACATTCCGATTAATTCGCGCAACTCTGTTGCCGTTGCCTTTTTGTAATTGTATAAATGCAGCATTTCATAAGCCACTTTTCTATGTAAATCCCTTCCTGAATTTCGAGGCAAATAACCCTTTAAAGCGTGCTCTAATTTTGATTGAATATCCCCGTCAAAACTAATTTTTGCTGGCAATTCATGGGTATCTTCCAACCGTATATTTTTTGCCGCCTCCTTCATTTTTGAGACCTCCTGATTTCGTTCTTCAATGGCATCCAAGAAATCAGTATAGAAAGCATATAGCGTGTTTTGCCCATCACCATTGCTAATGAAATGCTCCAAAGCCATTAAAAGCGCTTGCTCGAAAGCCGTATAAACCAAATTTCCTCCATTTTCCTCTGCTTTTATACTTGACAAAGCCTCCAAAATAAATTTTATACCAAGGTTCGTGTCTGGGATGCCATTAATAACATATTTTCCACCAAGGTTCTTCCTTGGGATGCCATCCATAATATATTTACTACCATCGTCCTTTCTTGGGATGCCATTAATAACTAATATTCTACCAAGGTTCTTTTCAAGGATGCCATCCATAATATATTTAATACCAAGGTTCTTCTTCGGGATGCCATTAATATCATATTTTATACCAAGGTCCTTCCTTGGGATGCCATCCGTAAGATTTTTTGAATCAGGATTTTCATCCGGAAATCCATTTTCCACTGAATGAATGGCCGCACTATTTTTCAGAAACGCATTTTCATTTTTCAAAACCATCAAATGCTTCAGCAAGATAGGAATAATTTTATCAGGCTCTATGGTCAGTTTTTCCGCATCATTATCTATATTCATTTTTAAATGGTATTAAATCATTTGAGCTGCAAAGGTACTTTAATGGCTACAATTAATAATTGGGAATTACGAAAAGTGACTTGGTAGTTCCTATTTCCTAATTCGTAATTCCTAATTTTCCTACATTTGCCCCATGCTGCATTCTATTAGTAATTATAAATCAGGAATCAGGAGCTTAGTTTTATCTTTTGATAAAAGGAGCAGGGGGTATTTTGTATAAATGAAAAAAGAAGATCAAAGACTTTGGAATGCTATTGATGAAATCCTTTGGAATGATTGGGATCCAATCGGCATTAATGATATGGCTCCAAGAAATGAATACTCAAGTTATACTCCCATAATATATGACTTAGTAATTAATGTCGCAGACAAAGAAACTATTGCTATAGCCCTTGATGAAATAGTTACTAAAAGAATTGGTCTTATAAGTAATATTGAATACAATCGAAGAATTGCAGAATTAATAATAAACATTTAATAAATACTATCCAATATGAATACCCGCCTCCTTATCGTCCTCCTCATTCTTTTCTCTTCACTCTTCACTCTCCACACAAGTGCACAAGAGAATTTAGTATCCAATGTAAAGTTCCGTTCCATCGGTCCTTCCGTCATGAGCGGTAGGGTGGTGGATGTGGATGTTTGTCCTGATGACCCTACGCATTTCTATGTGGCTTATGCCTCCGGTGGCTTGTGGGTTACCTATAATAACGGCCAGAGCTTTACGCCCATCTTCGACCATGAAGAGGTGATGACCATCGGTGATATTGCAGTAGATTGGAAGCATGGCGAAACCATCTGGATAGGTACCGGTGAGAACAATTCCAGTCGTTCTTCCTACGCCGGTCTTGGCATGTATAAGAGTACCGACAAAGGCAAGACCTGGCAACGAAAAGGGTTGGATGATTCGCATCATATCGGTCGCATCATTCTCCATCCTGATGACCCGAATACGGTTTATGTAGCGGTGTTGGGCCATCTCTTCAGCACCAATGATGAACGTGGAGTTTATAAGACCACTGATGGCGGCATCACCTGGAAAAAGACTTTGTTCGTTGATAATTCAACTGGGGCAATAGACCTGATAATGGACCCGATGAACCCAAGAGTTCTGTTTGCTTCCATGTGGCATCGCATTCGCTTTCCTTGGAATTTTGAAGGCAATGGAAAAACAAGTGGCATCTATAAAAGCGTTGATGGTGGCGACATCTGGACATTGGTTACCACGAAAGAAAGTGGCTTCCCAACAGGTGATGGAGTAGGGAGGATAGGGCTTGCTATCTATGCTGGCGATATGGGAGCTGTGATGAAAGATAATCAAAATGACTCGTCAAAATCTCCTAAACATGTCATGCATAAATTCATACCACGCCCCATGTATGCCATCGTTGATAATCAGGATCATCGTGAGAAGAAAAAGGAAACGAAAAAGGAATTGCTGACAAAGGATATCCTTAAGTCCATGACCAAAGAAGCTTTTCTTGCCTTGAAGGATTCCGTTATCGATGTTTTTCTCAAGAAGAATGAATTTGATGAGGAATATTCAGCCGAACGAATCAAGAACATGATCAAGGCAGACAGCATCAAGGTTTCATCTTTGCTTGATTATCTTGATGATGCCAATGATGATTTGTTCGAAACGGAAATAAAGGGTGCAGAGGTTTATCGCTCTGATGATGCTGGAAGTACCTGGAAGAAAACGCATGAAGGCTATCTTGATAATGTCTTCAATACTTATGGATATTACTTTGGGCAAATTCGAATTGCTCCAAACAATCCTGATAAGATATATATCTATGGTGTACCTTTTCTGAAGTCTCAGAATGGAGGCAAGACTTTCAAATCCATAGATGCAGCGAATACTCATGGCGATTATCATGCTCTGTGGCTTGACCCAAATAAGGATGGGCATATGATCATCGGCAACGATGGTGGAATCAACATTACCTATGATGATGGCAAGACATATTACAAAGCCAATACACCAGCAGTTGGTCAATTCTATTCCATAAATGTGGATAATGAAAAGCCATATAATGTTTATGGAGGCTTGCAGGATAATGGTGTTTGGTTTGGTTCATCTGCCAATAATGAAAATAATGGCTGGTATGAAGAAGGCGAGTATCCTTTCAAGAGAATCATGGGTGGCGATGGCATGCAAGTGCAGGTTGATACACGTGACAATACCACTGTTTATACCGGTTTCCAGTTTGGATATTATTATCGAGTGAACAGGACAACCGGAGAAAATGTAATGATAAAACCGAAACATAAATTGGGAGAACGTCCACTTCGTTTCAACTGGCAATCACCCATTTGGTTAAGCAGGCACAATCAGGATATTGTTTATTTCGGCAGTAATAAATTCCATCGTGCAATGAACAAAGGTAATGACTTCCTTACGCTGACAGGAGACTTAACCACCGGCGGCAAGAAAGGCAATGTTCCATTTGGAACCATCACAACCATTAACGAAAGTCCTCTTAAATTCGGTTTGCTTTATTGTGGAACTGATGATGGGAATGTTTATGTATCTAAGGATGTGGGATATACATGGAAGAAAATTTCTGAGGACCTACCAAAGGGATTGTACATATCTCGGGTTATTGCTTCCTGTCATGATACCGGCACAGTTTATTGTTCATTAAATGGAAAGATTTATGACAACTTCAATTCCTATCTTTTCAAAAGTAATGATTATGGAGCTACTTGGATACGGATAGGGAATGACTTGCCAATTGAGCCAATCAATGTCATTCGAGAAGACCCTAGGAATAAAAACATTCTCTATGTAGGCACCGACCATGGCGTATATGTCTCCTTAAATAAGGGCAAGAACTTTATGAAGATGACAGGGAACTTTCCGAATGTGGCGGTACATGATTTGGTGGTTCATCCTCGTGAAAAGGACCTGGTTGTCGGAACTCATGGACGCTCCATTTACATTGCTGATGTATCTGAACTAGAGCAGTTGAATGATACATTAATGGCTAAGGATATTTATGTTTTCAAGATAAACAGCATCAAGTATGGCGAACATTGGGGTAAGGCACAAAACGCTTGGACAGAGCCACATTCACCTAAACATGAAATTGCATTTTATCAAAAGGAAAAGGGTATCTCAACAATAAGAATCAAGACTGAAAAAGACTTGACATTAAGAGAAATAAAAGATACTTGCACAGCAGGTTTGAATTATTATTCTTACGATATGGCAATTGATTCATTGAACTTGAGCAAATATCAAACATGGGTAAATGAAAACAAGAACCTAAATGAAGATGAGAAGAAACTGGTATTGGCGGATAGCAAGAAATATTATTTGAAGCCAGGCAAGTATTTTATAGAGATAGAAACATCAAAAGGAATTAAATTAAAACAGGAACTCTTGGTAACAGTTAAGGAAAGCAAGGAGGGACATCGTGGGTTGCCTATTGACAGAGACTAGTGTGCATTCTTGTAAATTTATTCGAGTTTTATTTATTTTCGCCTCAATAAAAAATTATTAAAAATGAAAAGGACCTACTTTAGCCGTTTAAGTTTCATTGCACTTTTGATGGTGCTGAACATATATGCCAACAGCCTTTACGCCCAAGAATTCAAGGTTACCAAAGGCATGACACTCAAGTATCATGTCAATGATGGGGAGAATAAATATAACATGTATGTGATGGTGAAAGATGTTTTCCCTGATGTATATTTCGATTGGGTAATCATCAATCCAAAATGTGTTATGGGTACCATCAAAATAGGTTCGGAGGCATGGAAGTCTGCTGACAAGCAAAACAATTTGTTTGACCCGGGTTTTCAAAAACTAACGGAACAAACTTGCCTATGGGTAAGCCAATATATTTACACAGCATTGAAGAACAATGCTGAAGTGAAAATGACGCCGGACCAAGAGGAAAAACATTATGCCCGTAAGGAATACAAGGACTATCCGCTGACGATGGATGGCAAGGCGACAACCATAAAGACCATGTATATGGAATCGGACGATGCCAAGGATAAATTCTGGATAGCGGATAGCAAGAACTCACCGATAATCTTCAAGATGAGTTTTGGATATTCGATGGAACTTTATGAAATAAATAGTGTGGAAAAGATGTTGCCCGGATTGCAGATAAAAGGTAATGACATCGCTACTCTAATCGGAAGAACGATGTCGGACCCGAACATCTATCTCATGTCTCATCCAATAGGCGATTCATGTGATTTCATTCCTGTTTACAAGGCTCCTGATTTGTCTTTAACCTATCGATGTCAGGCAAATGGAATAGCTATTTACATCAAGAATGATATCGTTCAGACGATAGAATTATACAACACATTGAAGGGTGATGAAAACAACAGCTGGTCGAAATATGTGGGTGAATTGCCTGGAGGAATAACCTTTGACATGAAGCGTGAGGCGATAGAAAAGCTACTTGGAACTCCAACGGGAACTGGCAAGGATGCCAATTATGCCGATAAGAAATTTGTCATCACCTATGCTTCGGATGATGCCAAGAAAGCCAAGATACATCATCTGACATTCTCGAAATAAAGGAGATAATGAATCCATAAAAAAATCCCCGATGTGTATCGGGGATTTTTTATTTAGACTAATTTGTCAGAAAGAATGTTTAAACAATTACGACATTCAATTCGATATGTTCTCTGGTGACAACTGTTATTGGGGTAATGTTCAGCAGGGAGCCTTTGGTGACGACCATGTTATAGGCGGTGGCCATCATTCCACTGAGGACATAGTTTCCTTCGGCATCTGAGTAAACGGTTCTTGTTCGGCCACCATCGACTGGAATGAGTTTTACCTTGGCTTTGTTTACGGGCAAATGCGCTGCATCAGTGACGATGCCATGGACTTGTGTTTGGGCTTCATCATGACGCATGCGAGCCATCATTTGGGCGATGACATAATCCTTGTATTTAGCTTTGTCAGAAATCTTGAATATCAGTGCGCCAGTGGTTCGTGTTGGGGAAAGGAAATCGGACCAGAAGGCGTTGTATAAAGTCATGTTGCTGAAGGTAGCTTCGGAACGAACGCCGACCATGGTATTTTTTGCATCATTGGTATTTCTGATGTTTGTGGTGGCAGTGATAAGGGCAGTCTGCATGGCCAGGGTCATTCCTTTGGTAACGAGGAGAGCAGTATTGTTCAGAATGTTTTTGTTGAGGTTTTTCATTCCGAAAAGTACGCCTTCGACATCATCTGATGTAATGGCTGCACGGACTTGGCTTTGGCCCATGTCCTTGACGAGAACATTGAGGCCGGAGCCTGCAGAATTAAAAAATATTTCAGCTGCATTGAGCATTGGACGCAGGCCATAGGAATCTGTGAGGAGATTTAGGGTGATGATTTTCATCTGATTGATGAAAATGACTGGGCTGACGGCATCTTCTACCAACAATAACTTGGAGTGATAGTTGGCTGGATAGGGTGCGCCAAATGATAAATAGGGTGCAAAATTTGTAACATCCCGTACTAGGGAATTATAGATGTAACCGCCTATTATGGGAAGTTCTACTATTCTGCAGGGGAACAATGATTTTTCTAATGTCATCTTGTTTTTTATTTGTTTTTAAAGCGCACATCGCTTTTTCTGGCGGTAAAGATAACATTAATAATTTGAACCGAGTGCTTGCTTCTATTTATTTTGTAGGGAAAGCAAACAGTTAGGAAGTGAAAAGGTGTTATTTTTAAGAATTATAAATTCTTGAGGATGGGGTGAAGGATTGCAAGTCCTTGATTGCTGGGGAATTATCTATTCAGAAAATATTCTCTGAACTCTGTGATTTCTTGGTTTTCCAACTCGATGTATTTTTCAAATATCTTATCTCCCACTTGTTTTTGCAATGCCGATATTCCTACATCTATGAGACGCAAGCCTGTATTGGTAAGTAAAATATTATCGAATGCCAAACCTCCTATGTTTGATGGTCCTTTTAAATCTCGGTGTACGAATCCTGCTTTATGCAGTTGCTTGAGTTCATCTTCAAAAACATCGAGCCAAAGCTCGCGTATTTCGACTTCGTAAGACCTATAATCTAAAGGATGAATGCGCTCCATGATGAGCATCTCGGCTTGAATCTGTTCGTTATAATCGAGGCGGATAAATTTTGCCACCAAATTATTTATGGCATTTGCGTATTGCATTTTCTCTGCCTCACTGCCTATCTCGGAGCGTGTATCGCCAATGAATAATTTACCGACTTCGGTATCGCTTAAAACGATTACCGTGTTATTTGCTCCGGAGGATAATTTTCGAGGGTATTTCATTTTTGAATTGCAAATTTGTTTTAAGCTTTTCCGGGTGGTGCTGTTTTAATTTTTTTATGTAGATGCAAATATAGGAATTATCGGGTGGGTGGAGCTTGAATAGGAGTTGTTGGAATGAATAATTAATTATTGATGATGGGGTGAAGGATTGCGAATGCTTGGCAGCTGGAATGCTCGAAAAGGGGTTAATTTGGGTTGACAAGTTGTTTTTGATAGTCTTGGATTTTCTTGATATAGTTTTTGGTCATTCTTTTATCGGTTTCAAACAAGGCCATGTTTACTTGTTTTTGAAAGAGGATATAGGAATCAAAAATGGTTTGATTTTTGGCGTGTGGTATGCTACAGGTGAATGATTGGTCATCATCTTTTTTGAGGTTGAATTTACTCTTTTTAATGGTTTTTTGGAATTCATCAACAAAAAGATCCTCATCATTCGTATTAAATATTTCCAATGGATATTCATTATCGAAGGTTGCCCACCAAATAATGCAATCTTTTTTTCCGGATAATATAACATTTTCATGTAAGCCAAAATTCTTATAAAAAAGCGGAGTTGGTATATCAATGAAAAAATGTAGGTTGTCTGGAAAGTCAATGCTATTGATTTTTAGTATTTGTTTGCTGAAATTTTTGTTGTCCAAATAATTAGTACAACAATAAACTTTTTCTTTAAAGTCATAATTGTATTCGGATTTATTGGTTATTCCATCGATATATAGGTAATATAGTTTTCCATCTTGGTCTCTGTTGCCTGAATCCATCATTAAAAATTCAGGAGGTGTGTAGATAGTTTTATTCATGTTGTAAGAATTTTATTTATGCTACAAAATTACAAAACTTTTGGCATAATGGGAATTGATGTGTGAAGGGTTATTAAGAAATATATTCTGTTTTGTAGTTCAAAGACTTTAGGAATGAGTACTTATGCCTTGAGAATGACTACCTTGGTCTTAAGAATGGATACTTATGCCTTAAGAATGGCTGCCTGTACCTTGCGAATGGGTACATTGGCCTTAAGAATGGCTACCTGTACCTTGCGAATGGGTACATTGGACTTAAGAATGGCTACCTGTACCTTGCGAATGGCAACATTGGACTTAAGAATGACTACCTGTGCCTTGCGAATGGGTACATTGGCCTTAAGAATGGTTTTTTAGGGTCTGCTGAAACCCACGGCTGGTATGGGCTGGAGGGTTATTTGATTGTATTTAGATGTTTGTAGTCCAATTATAGTGAAAACGCTTTCGTTTTACCATAATGGAGCTATCGGGAAGCTATTTTTGGAGTTCTTTAATGGCGAGGAAGGCCATGAGTCCCATGCCTACCTCGAGTGCGGACTCATCGATATTGAAGGTGGGAGTGTGGACAGGCGAAGTGATGCCTTTGGCTTCGTTTCGGACGCCAAGCCGATAGAAACAGCCCTTGGTTTGGTGTCCGTAATAGGCAAAATCCTCTGCGGCAGTCCAAATATCAAGTGGGATGACATTGTCCTTGCCCAAATATTCCTGTGCATGTATTATGGCATCTTGGGTGAGGCCTTCGTCATTGACCAAGACGGGATATCCACGCATGATGTTGAAGTCGATGGTGCCACCCATGCTTTCGACAAGGGATTTGGCGAGGTTTTTCATCTTCTTGTGGGCTTCATCTCGCCATGTTTCATCGAATGTACGGAAGGTGCCTTCTATCTTGACATCATTTGGAATGACATTGGTGGCACCGTTTGCTATTACCTTGCCAAAGGATAGCACTGTGGGCATGCTGGGATTGGCATTTCGGCTGACAATCTGCTGCAAGGCGACGATGAGGTGCGCTGAAATGAGGACGGGATCGATATTTTGATGGGGCATGGCTGCATGGCCACCTTTGCCAGTGACGGTGATATAAATTTCGTCGGCCGAGGCCATGTATATGCCTTTTCGGAAGCCTACTTTGCCTGCATCGATGAAGGGCATGACGTGCTGGCCAAAGATGGCTTCGACTTTTGGGTTGTCGAGGACACCTTCCTTTATCATCATGGATGCACCACCCGGAATGCGTTCTTCTCCAGGCTGGAAAATAAGCTTTATGGTTCCTTCGAATTGTTCGGTAAGCTGGGAGAGTATCTTGGCAGCACCCATGAGCGATGCGGAATGGACATCGTGGCCACATGCATGCATGACTCCATCGTTTTTGGAGCAATATTCGACTTTGGTGGTTTCCTGTATAGGCAAGGCATCCATGTCGGCACGCAAGGCAATGGTTTTTTTGTGCGGATTCTTGCCCTCGATAATCGCCACAATGCCGGTGTTGGCAATTCCTTGTTGATGGTTGACTTGGAGGTAAGTCAAATATTCAGAAATATAGGCAGAGGTGTTGTATTCTTCGAAGGAGAGTTCAGGGTTTTGATGAAGGTGTCTACGGATTTGGGTAATCTCAGAAGCAAATTCCTTGGATAGGGATTTTATCTTGTTTTTAATGGCGTTCATGAGGATGGATTTAGGATGTGATTTATTTACCCAAGATGAATTTTATTCCGATAAGAATGATGATGATGCCGAAACCTTTCTTTACAGTATCAGCTGGTAATCCTATTGCGACCTTGGAACCAAAATAACTTCCGATGATGAAGGATGTGGCTAGAATCATTGCCACTTTCAGATCGAGATGACCAGCTTTATGATAATTATAGACGGCGAGAATACCAATTGGAGGCAACATCATGGCGAGGCTGGTTCCTTGGGCTGCATGTTGGGTAAATCCTAGAAATAATACTAATGCTGGTACGACAATAAGCCCTCCGCCAATACCGATGAAACCGCTGAAAACTCCAGCAATTACTCCTATTATAATGATTGTTGCGATTGTTGATACTTCCATTGTTATATTGTTTATGAGTTAGACAAAATATTTTTTAAACTTTAGAAATCCAAAGAAAGAGAAAGGTAGAAAATGGATTTTTGAACGACTCCATCCTGATAACCCCATGCCCAATCTGCCCTGACGAAATATCCGAACATCCTGCTACGAAGACCGAAGCCATAACCAGCCACAATTGGTTGTCTTTGGGTTTCAAGAATGACGGTAAGGGCAGGGCCATTATTGATATAAGTCTTATTTATTGATGTTGTTGAATCAAATGGAGTCTTTCCGTTCCAAGCAGTACCGATATCAGTAAAACCAATTATCTGAAAGTTCTTTATGAAGTCGGATTTGATTGGACGATTGATCAAATATTGAAACAAAGGTACTCTCAACTCACTGTTGATTACGGCAAAGCTATTTCCATTTCTAACATTCTGCTGAAAGCCCCTAAGATTGGTTGCCAAGGCTTGATAGGCGTAATTTTGTTTGGTATCAATATTGGTAGATTGATCGAACTTAGGGAATAGCCAATTGTCGACACCACCAAGGTAATAAATCAGCTTTTGCTGGCCGAAAGAAGTGCTAGCGGCAAATCGGTTAGCCCAGATAATCTCCCTATGAATTTTTATGTAATGCCTGAAATCTATTCCAACAACATACATGGTAGCATTTGAGGCACCTTGTTGACCAAAGATTTGTGCCATGGCACTATCTTGATGATACATTTGAGCGAATACCTTATAACGGGTTCCATTATACAAGTTTAAACCTGTATTGATGGTGTTGTCGAAAACATATTCGGCTTGCAATATTCCCCAATGCTCGTAATAATTTCCAGCTTGCAGACTTTGTAAGTCAGATGCTTGCAAAACATTTCGGTTGTTTCGATAAGAAATGGAACCCTTAATTGAAGCAATGTCATTAAATGGCCATTTCAAAGAATATTGCAACTCATGGGTGTGAACACGTGCTGTATAATCGTAGTATTGATAAGTCTCTCCCACACGGTAAAAGGAAAGTTTTTTATCCATTCTATTCTTGAGGTTTTCATAACTCAAGAAATATTGATTGTTTGAAAAATCACCAGAAAGTCGAACACCACCAACGATTCGATAATCTTCCATCAAATCCGTTAAGCCAACTTTGAAGGAGCCCAATAAACCAGGATCGAAGAAGACTGGAGTAGAAGGATTAAATGGCTGGTAGGTAGGCGTCAGCATGCTATTATCCAGTTGGGTCACGATGTAATTCGTGCTGAAGCCAAGGTCGTAGTTCCTTGCCTTGAATATTGCCAAAAGTTCAGATGGTGTTTTCTTGGCTAATGAATCATTCAATTGTTTTGCCTTGATGGTTTCCTTTTTCTTTTCTTCCTTTTTCTTGTTTACCTTTGGTTTAGCCGATTCGGTTTGGAATGTGTAGTTGTTGATATCAATCTTGTTCGAATCCAAAGGAAGCCTGCTGTCGAAGGAATTCGGTTTGTTCACTACAGGGCCGGGTTTCAAAATATCATCAGATGATACCGAGTCTTTTGATTCAAGGAGGCTTCTTCGATATATGGTATTCTGGAGATTCTTGACGGAACTGTCTGCAATAACCAAAGGTTCGCTAAAGAACTTATATTTTCCATCCATATAAATCACCTCTCCCATCCGTTTGGTTCTTGCGTTTATGTCCTGTGAAATGATATTTCTTGGAAAGTTGGTAATGGCGAAGGTATTGACCACATCTCGGTAATGTTCGGTGGTATCGATATAACTTATTACACTATCCATGTGAGCGATGTAACGATTGTAGATTCCATTTTGATCGCTTAGGTAGGCAATGTTCGAACTATCATATTGAAAGGGTTGTATTTCGTTGATCATCGGCGTGTTGGTGAGGCGTTTCAACACTTTCGACTTGGTTTTGTAATCATAAAGAAAGATATCGGTAGTGGCATTGAATGGAATGGATGGTATCGACCTATCTTCTCTCAAGGTATCATTGATTCTATCGGAACTGAAGGCAATCTGACTGGAATGATTGACAAAGCGTGGATAAAAATCATCATAAATGTCATTCGTAATCTGCTGAAAGGTATGCGAACGGATGTTATAGACATAAATATCGGATTGTCCTTTCTGTATGCCTGATAAGACCAAGTTCTGTCCATCGTCAGAGTAGCCCATATCCGTAATCTTGTCGAAACCCATCATCTGGCTCTCTTCATATTTCTTCTTTTCTACATCATAAACCCGTAACATCACTTTGCCTTGATATTCCCTTATAATCGCCAACAGTTTACCTGTGGGATGCCAGCAAAGTACAGGCATAGACTCATCATTTATCTGGGCAAATGACTTATAGCCGCCTTTCATCAGCTTCTTTTTGCTGCCAGTTTGCAGGTTTTTCAAATACACCTTGTATTTCCCGATGTCATTCATCACATAAGCGGCATAGGTGCCATCAGGATTGATGTGCAACTGGTTGAAAACCCGCAATGTTTTGTTTTTTATGCTTACAGGTTTCACCGTAGGCAACTCTTTTCCCTTGTCGCTGTTGAAGTACTTCTTCTGATAGTAATCCATCCAGCTGTCTGTCAAACTTCTTAGCGATGTTCCCAAGACAAAATTCATTCCGCTCTCTATGTTTCTGTTCATTCGGGTCATGAACAGCAGGTTTGAAATGGCCCCTTCGCCATAGATGTCGGCAATATATTTCCAGATGGAATGACCGGCATAAGTTGCATCGGCGCCTTGAAGCCTATTGAACTTCTTATACCTTCCTGAAAGGATGCCATCTCGCATTCGGTTGTCTATTTCGGTATTCCAGTCGCTGCCTACATAAGATATCAGCCCTTGCGAATACCAAATGGGAATGTTCAGCAAGGCAGCGTTCTGCAAAACATCCTTTATGTCGCCGCCAAACATCAACTGGTTGAAAAGAACTTGAGCGATGCCTTCCCTTATCTGCGACCGGAGGTGACGATGGTCTCCATCGAAGTACAACAGTATTTTGCTGCCCATTATTCTCGTTGTTCCGCCTATGTTATATTGTTCATCGCCATCCAATCCTATATTGCTCTGTTTCAAGTCCGACAATCGGTTGAAGATGATGAACTGCAGGCGCCCATCCAGATTATAATCGAACAGTTTTTGAATCTGTGCCAGGTCTTCGTCGGCTACTTTGCCTACATACATGGCTATTTCGGTGCCACCTTTATAATAATACGAATCGAAATTCTGAAACCTGTAGAAACTCCAAAAGAACTCGTTATACTGAACCCTGTTCTTGCCAAAAGTCATCTGAGTGCCTTGATAAAATTGAGCATTGGCGGTGGTAAACAGCATCATGACAAGGAATAATCCCAAAAAGATTTTCCTGTAATCATCGAAAACACGATGCTGAAAAGTATTCCTATCCATTTTTGAATTCATCGGGCAAAGATAAAAATTAATAATACAAGTGCATGGATGATTTTTTATCGAAATGGTATATCTCCTCCAATCATTTACCAGGTGCATCAAAGAAAGAGGAAATTAATGTAGATATCCTGTCCGGTTTTTCCTCCTGGCAGGTATGGAAGAGGAAATTCATAGACCTGACAG
>CAIWCG010000137.1 GCA_903911135.1 uncultured Bacteroidota bacterium | reverse complement strand
CTCACTCATTTTCTTAACTGGATGTCTGCCAAATTCACGCTCCATGGCTCGACGGCTGGCACGGCTGAAATAACGAATAATCGCGCCGTGTCCGTCATAAAGTTCTTCACCAAATTGATCGAGCCATTGCACAATCAACGGAGGAATGCCGCGTTGTTGGCTACGGATGGCTGCATGAGTGGTCATGGTCATTGACTTTCCCCTTCGGTTGGATTGGTGTCTTTCTTCGTTGCTGTTCTCGTTTTTTCGGATTTGGTAAACGCTAACAGTTTGTCCAGTTCATTTTTAGCTAATGTAGTTGGGCTACTCGTATCTTCTTTCGGAAGTTCATCGTCAGATATATATGTATTAAAACCAAACATATTATTAGTTTTTATAATACTGTTTTATTCTGGAATTATATTAAAACAATTTTTATTAATAAAATAAGTGTATGTTTTTATTTTTTTTGATTTACTTAGATCAATCTCTATCCATTCAGGATCATAATCAACGAATTTATTAGATGTATTTTTTTTGTAAAATTTATTTCTATCATATTCTGTAAATAAATAATTTTCCTTACCATTTATTTCTTTGCTATTTGTATAGAACCCACAGTTTTCACCATACAAATCTTTAAGAACTGTTTCTCCATCCACCCAATCATCTTCGATAACAGACATTTCATTAACCGCTTCTCTTATGATATATAAAGGTGACTTTTCTGAATACAATTCTATTATATCTAATCCGTTAATGAGTTTTTCCTGCCGAACAGGATCGGTTATCTTGGAATACACATCATAAAACGCATAATCATATGCGTTTTCTATATCTTCTATTTTTCCCCTGTTAAAGAAAAATAAAGCTTTCAAAATCGTATCTGACGCAATCATTAGTAAGAAAAATCGGTTAATAAATGAATCCCTTGGGATGTTTTTTTCTTTACACACTTCATTAATTAACTCGACTGTTTCTGTCGATAACAATAAATTTAAGGGTTTCAAGCGGAGTTGTTTAAGATTTTCAGTAATGAAATTATTTGCCTGATCTGAATTAGGCGTTGTCACTTCCTCTCTTAGCATGGCTGCTTCGATCCGAAGCGCTCTATCTAAGTAGGCATCCCGCTTCAAGCAAGCAGCATCAAACTTGTGCTTCATGATAGCGACGAGTGGTTCGTACACGTTCACAAGCACCTTGGTTTTGTTCTCTGTTTGATCTGCTGTTGCCATGGTGATAAGCCAGTTTGAGTTGATGTGATAAAAATCATAAACCATGAATTAGATTTTGTCAATAGAAAATTAAATTTTAATTACATAGAAAATTAAACAGATTAATTTGGATAAAGCGAAGCGTAATCCGGGAGAACGGGGCCACGAACATCCCGCTGCATTTGCAACCCCAGTTTTTAGCCAAAAAAAAAGCCCGGCGGACTAAACCGCCGGGCTTTGTTAGACATACAAACCTCAATCAAATAAACAAACCGGCATTGACGTTGAACCGCCCTGCAAGCCAGCGTAGTCAGCTATAGTTCCGGCTGACAGATGGGGGCGGGAACCCTCAAAATAGAGCCTTTTCCGAAGACATCAAACTCTAACCGTAGGAGGTGTTCCCGCCATGGGCAAGCATACATACCGTTCCAAGAAAGTCAACGAGATCG
>CAIWCG010000136.1 GCA_903911135.1 uncultured Bacteroidota bacterium | reverse complement strand
GTTGGAAATAATAATTACGTTGTATCCGTTGTACGGAGTTTGGGCGAGGGAGTGTAGTGGCGCCGAAGGCGGTTCTTTGCCGCCTTTTATCGGTTTATGTTGATGGCGGCAAAAACGGAGCGCAGCGAACCCACGCAACACCCCGACAGCTTTCTGCAGCCTCCTTTCCCTTGGCTGCAGAAAGGGGGCGCCCCAAAAAGAATTTAATCGTTTTGAACTTTAATGATGTTCTGATAATTGCATCGTTCATGGTAAGTCTTAATCAATGTATAGTATTGAATGGAATAAAAGTTCAAAACGCCAATACCATTGGTTTTAGTAATTTTGTCGCATGAAGGTAGCCAACACTATAGACATAAAAAACAAGAGAGCAGGTTTCGAATATGCCTTTATAGAGAAATATTCAGCCGGAATTCAGTTGACCGGGACGGAAATAAAATCGGTTCGGGATGGGAAAGTGAATTTTACGGATTCGTTTTGCGTGATTCATGATGCCGAGATTTTTGTGAAGAACATGCATATCTCGCAATATACCGAAGGGTCTTATAACAACCATGAGCCCAAGCGGACAAGAAAGCTTTTATTGACCAAAAAGGAAATCAAAAAACTGACGAACAAAATGAAGGAAAAGGGCTTGACGATCGTCCCCATCCGCATTTTCATCAGCGAAAGAGGCTTCGCAAAACTTGAAATTGCCTTGGCAAGGGGGAAAAAATCGTACGACAAACGCCAAGACATGAAAGAAAAAGATGCCAAAAGAGCCATCCGTGAGTATTAAATAATAATTATTTAAAGATTTCTTAACAAAAGTCTTGTTTTATCCATTTTGGTTTTGCTATCTTTGTTGCCTCGAAAAACTTAACAAGTCTTTAACGTATTACATTAAAAAAAATTAATTATTACTAATCAAAAAAAATTAAAAGCTTATGAGAAAAATCATTACAATGACCGCATTGTTACTTGCGGTAGTCTTCACCCGAGCCGACGCTCAGGAAAGACAAGTAACAGGTAAAGTTTCCTCATCCGATGGAGGTACCTTACCAGGAGTAACAGTCATCGTTCAAGGAACAACGATAGGTACATCCACAGATCTGGATGGAGCCTACAAACTAACTGTGCCAGGCGATGCAAAAACACTGAAATTCATTTTGGTGGGAATGAAAACGAAAATCGTTGCCATCGGAACCTCATCATCAATTGATGTAGTGATGGAAGCCGACGTGATGCGATTGGACGAAGTGGTGGTTACCGCAATGGGTATAAGCCAAGAGAAAAAAGCTTTGGGCTATTCAACCCAAACGGTAGGCGGTGACGACCTAAATCAATCAGGAACTGGTAATGTGATGAGTGAATTAAGCGGAAAAGTAGCTGGTTTGAACATCATAAACAATTCTGGTGATCCAGGTGGTGGTACTTACATGAACTTGAGAGGGGTAACTTCCTTAACCGGAAGCAACCAACCTTTGATAGTTGTGGATGGTATTCCTTTGGATAACTCCATCAACAATTATGATCCAACAAACGGATTTGGATTTCAAGCATCGGGTGCCAACGGTAATTCTGTTGGTGGTGTAAACCCTGATAATCGTGGAATCGACTTGAATCCAAACGACATTGAATCAATAACTGTTCTTAAAGGACCAGCTGCAACTGCATTGTATGGAATTCAAGCTGCAAGCGGTGCATTGATCATTACCACCAAAAAAGGTGGTGCCATGGGTGGAAAAGGTGGCCCGGTTGTTACCATTAATTCTTCCACTTCCTGGAGTTCTACAAACAAATTACCAGAACGCCAAGCTACCTATTCTCAAGGTTTGAATGGCAAATATTATGGTCCACCTAGCGGTTCAGGAAGAAAGTTCTCTTGGGGCGCACCAATCAGCACTTTATCTTGGGATGGCGTAGCCACACAATGGGACCCAAATGGAACTATCGTTCCTAACACTGATCCTACAGCTAAAACACCGGTATCAGCTTATAACCCATATGATTTCTTTCAAACTGGCTTGACAACCGATAACAGCGTTGCTATTTCAGGTGGAAATGACAAGAGCGGGTATAGAATGTCAATTGCCAATGTAAATCAAAAAGGTATCGTTCCTTTGACTGGTTATGACAAAACATCCTTCAATTTGAGCGGATCTTCCAACATCAGTACAAAACTTAGCATGAATGCGACCGTAACCTATGTAAAATCATCAGAAGATAAAGTTCAACAAGGTTCCAATGTATCCGGTTTGATGTTAGGATTATTAAGAACCCCTCCAACTTTTGATAACTCAAATGGTTTGTCTGATCCTGTTCATAATTCTGCATCTTATATTATTTCACCAGCGAATACTGAACGTGATTATAGAGGTGGTGCAGGTTATGATAACCCATATTGGACGATAAACAGGAACCCATTCCACCAGGATTTGGACCGAATATATGGTGCTACTCAAGCTGATTACAGATTATATGACTGGATGACGATTTCTTATCGACTTGGTGGTGATATTTATTCACAAGCATCAAAGAATGGTTATGATATTCATTCCAATGCCTTCTCAACCGGAGCAATTTATTTGGTTGACTACACAAACCGTCAATTCAACTCTGATCTTATCATTAACATGACACATAAATTCAATGAGGATTGGTCAGGTCACTTGATTTTGGGTCAAAATTATTTCGACACCTATGCTTCAAATCGTCTTGCAAGTGGAAGTGGATTTGCAGTTCCTACATGGTATGATTTAGGCAATGCCATCAACTATCAGACAGGTGAAGGTGAATCAGAAATCAGAAGAAGCGCATTTTATGGTGAGGCACAAGCAGCATTTAAATCGCAATTGTATCTTACTTTGACAGGAAGAAGTGAAACATCATCTACATTACCTGCTGAAAACAATAATTTCTTTTATCCTTCTGCAAGTGTAGGTTGGGTATTTACTGAACCTCTTGGTTTATCAAACAACAAGACCCTTCCTTATGGTAAAATAAGAATTTCTTATGCTGGTGTTGGTAAAGATGCACCTGCCCAGGGATTAACTACACCATATCGTCCAGCACATATTGCAGATGGTTGGGATCCTGGTATTTCCTTCCCAGTGAATGGACAGCCTGGTTTTGCTATCAGTTCCACTACATCAGTAATTGGAAATCCAACCCTTAAACCAGAGCATACAAGTTCTTATGAAATCGGAACTGACTTGGCATTCTTCCAAAACAGGGTTAGCTTAACTGCAACTTATTATTATTACAAGACAACTGATGGTATATTTACTGTACCTATTTCTTATGCTTCAGGATTTGCTTCTTCATTAATGAATGCAGCTAACATAACAAATAAAGGAATTGAGCTTACTTTGAATTTGACCCCTATTAAAATGAAAAATGGTTTCCAATGGGATATGAATTTCAACTGGAGCAAGAACTCCAATATGGTAACTGAATTAGCTCCTGGAATTTCTAATCTGTTTATCGCAGGTTTCTCAAATGGAGGAATATATGCAGTTGCTGGTCAACCATTTGGTGTAATTTATGGTAGCCAATATGTACACGTAAATCCTAATGACAATACAAGTGCAATGTTGATTAATGATGACCCTAACTCGGAAGGTAAAGGTATGCCAACTCCTGGTAGCACTAATGGAAATCTTGGTAACATCCAACCTAATTGGATTGGTTCCATGACTAATTCCTTCTCATTCAAAGGGTTCACGCTGGCAGCTCAAATTGATGTCCGTTCTGGTGGAAAGATATGGAACGGTACTCGTGGAGCAATGTCTTATTTCGGTACTTCAAAAGAAACTGAAAACAGAACAGCAACAAAAGTATTTGAAGGTGTTTATGGACACTTGGATATCCATGGCAATGTTGTTCATTTTGATGGTAATGGCAATGAGGTTGCTGGGCCAGGTGCTGCAAATACTGATGTTGTTACTTTAGGTCAATATTACTGGCAAAACATAGGAAGCAGCTTTATAGGACCTGCTCAACCTTCCATCGAAGATGGTTCTTATGTAAAGTTGCGTTCTGTTAGTTTAACATACACCTTGCCGATGAGCATCGTCAGCAAATTGCATTTACATAAATTAGCTGTAACTGCATTTGCAAACAACATTATCTTGAGCACTAAATATACCGGCGTTGATCCAGAATCCAGTCTTATAGGACCTGCAAATGGTCAAGGACTTGATTATTTCAACAACCCAGGTAGCAAGAGCATCGGATTCAAATTGTCTGTAGGTATTTAATAATTAACAAGTAAAAATTTAATAAAGTAAGAATATGAAAACTTTAAAATATATTATAATGGCACTGGCAGTTGGTTCTCTGCTCATTGTCTCATCTTGTAAGAAAACTTTTTACACAGATGTAAACAACAACCCGAACACACCACCCACTGTTGTTCCTTATGTATTGCTTTCCAGTGTTGAAGGCGCATTAGGATTTACGGTTACCTCCACACATTGTTTCTACACTTCTTTGCTTACGCAACAAACCTTTGGTGCAACGCGTCAGGCGGCAGCTTATTATCAGTATATATTTACCACACAGGATTTCGACGATCCATGGTCTAACTGGTACACTTCAGTTATGGAAAATGATCTTACATTGATGAATTTGGCTGACTCACGCACTGACAGCACCTATGGTGGCATCGCCAGAATGATTATGGCTTATGCTCTTCAAAATGTTGTTGATGCATGGGGTAGCGTTCCTTATTCCCAAGCGTTCCAAGGCTTAGGATTGGTAAACATCCATCCTACTTATGACAACGATGCAGCTTTATATGGTTCAATCGAGGCATTGGTTGACAAAGGTTTGGTATTGTTGAACAATGCCAACAAGGATCCTGACAAACCATCTCAACATGGTGAAGATGTAATCTATGGTGGTTCTAGATCTGCTTGGATTATGTTCGGACATGCCATCAAGGCTCGTCTTTACATCCACCAAAGCAAAAACAGTGCAGCAATGGCTACCAAGGCCTTGACTGAAGTGGCAGCATCTTTTGCAAGCAATGCTGACAATGCCAGATATCCTTTCGGAACCAGCGAAACTGCTGCTAACGGTCTTTATTTATTCAATGAATACCGTGCCGACATGGGCTTCGTAGGTGGAACACTTTCTAGCATGATGGCTGCCAACACCGATCCTCGATATCAATCATTGTTCGACAGTACTTATAGTGATTTCAACGGCGTAGGCTTAGGCGGCTTCTATGGCAATCCTGATGCAGTTGGTCAATTCATAACTTACGAAGAATTGATGTTCATCAAGGCTGAAGCCACACTTCGTTCAGGCGGTACTTATGCCGATGCCCAAACCGCTTTCCAAGCAGGTATAGATGCCAGCATGCAGAAATTCGGAATCCCTGCTGTTGACGAAACCGCATACATGACTGCTCATGGAACACTTCCAACCACGAGTGTAGCAGCAGCAGTTTCAGCCGTAGGATACGAAGCATGGCTGTCGTTGTATATGAATCCTGAAGCCTTTGCGCAATGGCGTTGCACTGGTGCTCCTGCACTTTCGCCTGTGGCAGGTTCCAACATGCCACGCCGATTCATGATTCCACAAAGCGAGCTTACCTTCAATACCGCCAATGCTCCTTCTACAACTCTTTATTCACCAAAGTTGTTCTGGGATAACTAAGCGATAGGATTTTAAAACTTTCGAAAGCCCGTCCAGCAATGGATGGGCTTTTTTTTATGAGTTATTTTTTGAATTTAATCTTGTGGTGATGTTTTTATGATAACTAGCCGAAAGTGAAGCAATTGTATAATCATCCATAATATATACTCTCTGGATGGAGGAAAGGAGGCATTTATCATCGTCCAATGTTTGGGAGGAATTTGATTTGAAAGGGAATCGAATAGGGTTGTGTGGGTATTGAAGAGGGTTGTGTGGTGATCGAAGAGGGTTGTGTGGTGATCGAAGAGGGTTGCAAGGGCATCGAAGAGGGTTATTAGGGCATCGAAGAGGGGTATTAGGGCATCGAAGAGGGTTGTGAGGGCATCGAAGAGGGTTGTGAGGTGATCGAAGAGGGTTGTGAGGGCATCGAAGAGGGTTGTGAGGGCATCGAAGAGGGTTGTGAGGCGATCGAAGAGGGTTGTGAGGTGATCGAAGAGGGTTGTGAGGCGATCGAAGAGGGTTGTGAGGGCTTATTTCTGGCGGTCTCAGCGGGGATTTTTGGAAATTGGGGTTTTGGAAGGGAAGGGATTTCTGTGAAAAAAGAGGATTTGGTTGAATTTTAGGGCTTGGATGTTTTTAATGAAAGCAATCATCATGGGGTCGTTCTCGCAAAGGGCGCAGATGATTTCGCAAAGAGGCGCAAAGGTTGGTGAGGCTTCGGCGAAAAGGCAAATTATGTATCAAAAGTCATTTCGAAGCAACCTGCCATCAAATCTAGCCCCGATAGTAGCGGCAGCCCGCTGCTTGGTGTCGGTAATGGGGATGCAGCGGCTACAGCGGATAGCGGGACTGGCCATGATACGAGAAGAAACCATAGGCTCCTTGAAAGAATTAGAAATTAGGAATTATTAATGAGATAGGAACGGGAGTTTGGTCGGTTAGAAAAGGTAAAAGAGGGAAACGGCTATGTTGTTGTTGTTTCCATATGCTGGTTGGGCGGTTATCAACCCGGTGGATGGATCGACGAAATTGTGTGCCTTGAAGGTTTTTGTGAGGCCATAATAATAACGGAATTCGAATCCCAATCCGCTGCTGAACTCGCAATTGAGCCCCAAAGCACCGCCTATATCGAGCTTGTTCATGGTTTCGATGGGATTCATGGAGCCGCTGAAGGAAACCGATGAGGCCGATTTGGCAGTGTCCTTGAAGGAGGTGAATATGCTGGTGTCGTTCTTGGCCGACATTAGGTAACCGATATAGGGACCTACCGTAACGCTGAAGGCTCCGGCAAAATGGTATTTCATGAGTATGGGCAATTGCAGGTAATTGAAATTCATGCTGTAGTTGGTGTGTATTGAGGTGGTGTGTGTGATGGGTGGATTGGCGGCTGAATTGGAATAGGTAGCATAGATATAATGCGAAAGTTCGGCTCCATTGATGCTGAACAATACTTCTGGCTGAATGGAGAAATTGGATGAATCGAAGCCGATGTTCAGTATAGCTCCGCCATGGAAACTCTCGGCTACACTGGTAGAAAACCCCACTTGTGGGTTGAGAAGGTAATACAGATTCATTCCGGCCTTGAGGCCAAAATGAAGTTCTTGAGCATCGCCTTTGGGTATCATTCCAAAGAACATCAATACCATTATTCCTGCTGCCTTAAGTGTTATCATGTAGCTGTTTATTATTTTCAGAGGACGAAATTAAATAATTATTCTGTAATTCGATGTTGAAGGAGGTACTAAACAAAAAAGGCTGCACTTTTGGTGCAGCCTTTCTCGATAAATTGTGAGAATGAACTTAGTTACATCCCATGGCACCGAAGCCATTGACATAACTATAGGTCAAGTTACCATTCAAGTTGGCAAGCAGGTCATCCACTTCAATGTAGGTACCATTGAAATTCATAGAACCCCCAGAAACATTGATTTGACCTCCTGAAGATAAGAATAATCTGTTGTTCTTGTAATCAAAGATTAAGGAAAAACATTTCTTATCAATAGAAGCATGGTCCATGAAGTTAGCGTTTGTCCAATCGATGACATCATAACTTCCGGATGCTCTTCCATCATAAACGATATAGAAGGCAAAACCTTTGAAGATATCACCGAAGTTGGTAGTAGAATCCGCTGATTGGAACAAGGAGAAATCTCCACAGATACCCATCACACCTGAAATTCCTGTTAGAGGAGCACCCGAGCCAGAGAACAAACTACCACCTAATGCACTGCCACCGTCATCGGAAGCAAAGCAAAAGGTATAATTGATATCTAGCGAAGTCGGTCCAGCAACAACAGTACCACCACTTGTAGAATTTCCACCAAATGAATTGGAAGAGATATACAAGGTGTTGGAATTATCCGAATAGGCTGGAAGACCTGTAGAAGGATTTGAGAAATCCCATCCACCGCTTTTTGCTCTGCGCAAAGTTCCCATCGGGAGGCTGTTATCCACTTTCATGTGTGGAATTTTGCCAATCAAATCCCTGATCTTTTTGTCTAAACTTTGAGTTTGACTTTGAGCAGCAGATTGTCCGCAAGGAGCTTCAGGTCTTTTTGAGCAAGAAGCTACTAATAGCACTGCCACCAAGGACAATGCCACTAAAGACTGATACATTATTTTTTTCATTGCTTTAAGTTTTAAAATTGATTAATTATTCGTTTTATGGGTTATTACCCACGGCAAAAATAATAAATTCAATTAAAACGACCAACCCAATTTAAATTGACCAACAGCATTTGGTCCAATTTGGAACGAAGTACCTTGTTTTTGAGTTGTTGCATTTTGAATTTCAGCGGCACCAGTTGTTTTATTACTACCTAAATAAGAATAGGTAATGTCAGGATTACTGGTTGAAGAGAACCCGAAGCCGAATTCAACACCTAAAGATAAGTTCTTTGCAATGTAATAATCGCAACCCATAACAACATTGATACCGATAGTAGTGCTTGCACCTTTTCCTTTGGTAGTTCCGGTTAATGTCTGCCATGCAGTTCCTGCTGGAGTGGAAGAAGAGGCATTAGAAGTTACATAATTACTGTCAATACTAGCGGAAACCAAAGTCAAATTACCTTCAACGCCCCAATATGGAGAGAGATGGTCTGTTCCTGCAAAATGCCACTCATAACCTGGACGGATTCCGATAGTCATGCTTGATGATTTTACATCACCTTCTGGTTTTCCTCCACCAGTAAAATAAGATCCTGTGTCAATTGGTTGAGATCCAACAGTTGTTTTGTTGTTCACACCGATGAATAAGTTAATTCTCCAAGCTGCAGTTCCTGTTGGGTTGAACTTTCTGAATGAAAGTCCGCCAATAGAAATTGGTGAACCACCAAGTGGTGCAAACAATACAGACACTTCTTTTTCTCCGCCTGTTGGTTTGAAACCTTGAGCGTTAGCGTTTACGCTAAATAACGACAGCGCAAAAGCTGCCAATGCAATGATTAATACTTTTGAATTTTTCATGTTTTAATTTTTTAATTATTTGGTTAGTTAAATTTAATTTACGGATGCAAATTTATAAATACTTTTATTGTAATATCAAGCCTTAGAATAGTTTTAACAAAAAGTTCTTAACACCTATTTGTTCATTCCGAACATATAGCTTAACGAAACTTGCAGTACCCCATTATTCCCATAAGGACCTTGTGTGATGGTGCGTGGATAAGGCGAATTGGTATCTGGATAGGTATAGCCACCCTTGAAGATATTTGGGAAGCCAAGCATATATCGGGCACTGAAACCAAGGCCAAAAGGAAATTCATAACCTAAACCGAAGCCTATGCCGAAGTCAATCTTGTTGGTGGCGGAATCCAGTTTTACTGTAGAAATGGTATCGCCAGAGGCGGTAACAGGCGTTCCGGTGAAGTTGGTGGTGGTCTTTACGGTCATGGTGCTCACAGAATTGCCATTCATGAACATACCCACATAAGGTCCGGCAAAGAAGTTCAGTCCGTTCGACATCTTAACCTTGGCCATTATAGGCAGCTGAATGTAATTCAATGTAGTTTTCGCTGTGCCGGTAATGGTTTCGGTGAAAAGAAAACCGGAGGTATTGGTGATGGTTTGGTCAATGGCTTCTGATGCACCCATGGTGCTGTAAAGGATTTCGGGAGCGATGGAAACGCTGGTATTTATCTCGAATTCGACCATGCCACCGACATGAAAGCCAGGCAATAGGTCGGAGGACTTGCCGGTATTCAGCATCGGGTGGATATAGGACAGGTTCAATCCTGCCTTGGCTCCAAAATGAATGTCTTGTGCATGGATAAACTGCATGGAAACAAAAAGCATCAGCATACAGAGGGTAAGAATCTTTTTCATCGATTATCATTTATTAATTATGTGGCAAAAATATAAATAATCTTAAAAAGAAGCCGAATGCCATTCAATTATGGTAATAATGTATAATGTTGTTTGTCAAATATTCTCTACTAAGGTTAAAAAACACATTATTAATCGTAATATTAGAGGCTGAACCACTTTTCATTCTTCATGGCAAAGAACCACTTTTTTCATTTTTTTGTTTTCCCTTACTCTTTCAAGGATTTTCTGGTTCTCCTATGTTTATTTATTGCAACTTCAAATTATTGTCATTGCTAATACTCCTATCAATAAATGAATAAACTAATGGTATATTTTTCATGTCTTTACTTTTTGGGAGAAATAAATATATGTATACCCAAAGTAACCGAAAAAGAACCTTCTGTTTCTGAAACGCCGTTGTATGAATATGATTGGCTTATGTATTTTACTCCAAACAAAAGCAATCCAGCGCTTCCAAATTGTGCTTTCATACCTGCATTCAAACCAAAACCTAACCCACCAACAGATACACTTTCTTCACTCCTAGAACTATATCCAAGTAGGACCCCAAAATATGGATATGCTGATGCGGTGGCAGAATACAAATTGTAGGTGGGAGCCGCATACAATCCAAAAAGAGAAGTTGAATTGGAACCAGATCCCATGGATGTATAAGACGGAACAATGCCAAGCTCCAATCCGTCGGAAACCATATAGCCAACATAAGGACTAAATGTGAAAGTGGAAAATGCGCTCGAACTGGATGAACTATTTGCCGTTGAAGCACTTGTAGAAACATAAGAAATTTCACCTCCAAGCTCAATTGTTCCTGCTATATTAGGTGATTGAGTGTCTGTAGATGATCCAGTTGATTGCGAAGGTGCTGCGTCGTGCTTGACAATCACTTTTGTCCCATTTTCATATTTGATCATAAAGATGTCAGATTTGTTGATGGTAATGTTAGCCCCTGTGGGATTGTCAAAATTCCTGTACTTAACTTCGGTTGGGCTAACGTCCGAGATTCTTGCCTTGATTTCATCACCATTGCTTTTTACGATGAAGTCCTGTGATTTTGCTGTGAACAGCGAACAGATTAATATTGTTAATACTATTAATTTTTTTTTCATGATATTATATT
>CAIWCG010000135.1 GCA_903911135.1 uncultured Bacteroidota bacterium | reverse complement strand
ATATATCAAAAGCTATTTCGAAGCAACCTGCCGTCAAAACCTAGCCCCGATAGTAGCGGCAGCCCGCTGCTTGGTGTCGGATATGAGGATGCAGCGGCTACAGCGGATAGCGGGACGCACCTTGATACGAGAACTGAACATAGGCTCCTTATAAGAGTTATGAGTTATTAGTTATGAGTGAGGAGGAAAAGGTTTAAATTGAAGGTGCAATCGGAATTAGGCATTGGAGGAAATACTTTTGATGATGCTGGGGTAAGCCAATTTATTCAAGCTCTACACGAATAGGGAAGCACCTGGCAAAACATCTTCCTCACACTGACTAATAAAAGAACTTAGCTTTTCGTTAATTTTGCAGCATAAATAAAATAAATACCCCATGAAAAAGAAAATCATTGTTTGTTTCGGACTGATAGCCTTGTTGTTTTCGTCTTGTGTAACCATGAGAAAATATCAAGACCTGGAAGCCAAGCAAAAGGAAACCGAAAGCAGAAATGCCACTCTGAAAGCGGAAAACGATTCGATGAAAGCTACCATTGATGGCCAACTGACAGCTATCGAAGACCTGAAAAGAAGGAAAAATGGGCTCGAAGCGGATACCAACGTACTTGGTTCGTCCTTGAGAAAAGAAACCGAAATTTATAATGAACTCGAAAAGAACTATAAGGAACTTTTGGCCTCTCATGAGAAACTGGCGGCCAACAAAACGGCTGAAAACAAGAAACTTATAGGACAGTTGCAGTCCACACAAGAAGATTTGCAAGCCAAAGAAGACAAACTGAACAAGCTGCAACTGGAACTGAACAATAAAGCCATTGCATTGGAAAAAACAAAGGCGGAATTATCTCAGCGCGAACTGCGTTTAAAGGAACTGCAATCAATCCTAAACAAAAAGGATTCTACCGTCAATGCCTTGAAGAATACCGTTTCCAATGCCTTGCTTGGTTTCAAAGGACAAGGGTTGACGGTTTCAATGAAGAATGGCAAAGTGTATGTTTCATTGGAAGAGCAATTGCTTTTTGCCACCGGAAGTTCTGTGGTCGATAAGAAAGGTGCCGAAGCATTGAAGCAATTGGCTACCGTTTTGGATAAAAACCCCGACATCAACATTCTAATCGAAGGCCATACCGACAATGTTCCATTAAAAGGCGAAGGCTACATGAAAGACAACTGGGATTTAAGTGTTAACCGAGCCACATCGGTGGTTAGAATCATCACTGCCAACAGCAAGATAGACCCAAAACGTCTCACTGCTGCCGGCAGAAGCGAATATCTTCCCATAGACATAGAAAACACGAAAGAAGGCAGACAAAAGAACCGCCGCATAGAAGTTATCCTCACACCAAAACTCGACGAATTGTTCAAAGTACTCGAAACAAATTAATACCTTTAAATGAATCTTAACCTAATAGGAAAACATGCCTTCGTCTGCGGAAGCACACAAGGCATTGGCAAAGCCGCAGCCATTGAATTGGCAAGTATGGGAGCCACCATCACCCTCATAGCCCGAAACGAAGACGCCTTAAAGCAAACCCTTGCCGAACTCGACAACTCACAACAGCAAAAGCATGATTACCTGGTCGCCGACTTCTCCAATCCGCAACTGTTGAAAGAAAAAGCCGATGCCTACATCAAGGCCCATGGACCCATAAACATCCTCATAAACAATACCGGTGGTCCCGCAGGTGGACCCATCATCAACGCCAAACCCGAAGACTTCACCGACACCTTCACCCGTCATCTTTTATGCAATCATCTACTCGCCCAGTCCGTCATCGAAGGCATGAAATCCTCTGGATATGGCCGCATCATAAACGTCATTTCCACCTCCGTCAAGCAGCCCATCAAAGGCCTCGGAGTCTCCAATACCATCCGTGCTGCCGTGGGCAATTGGTCAAAAACACTCTCCTTCGAACTCGCTCCCTTTGGCATCACGGTAAACAATGTCCTTCCCGGAGCCACTCTTACCGTCCGTTTGAGCTCCATTCTCGAAGCCAAGGCAGCCAAAACATGCATCACACTCGATGAAGCCAAGAAAGAAATGATGGCCGAAATCCCTGCTGCCCGTTTCGCCCAGCCAGCCGAGATTGCCAATGCCATCGCCTTCCTCGCCTCACCCGCAGCTGCCTATATCACCGGCATCAACATCCCGGTCGATGGCGGCCGAACAGCCTGTCTGTAGCAATAAATTAACATCCTTCTTTTTTGAAGCCTATGGCAGGTTCTCGTATCATGGCCAGTCCCGCTATCCGCTGTAGCCGCTGCATCCCCATTTCCGATACCAAGCAGCGGGCTGCCGCTACTATCGGGGCTATGCTTTGATGGCAGCTACTTCGAAACAGCTTTAAATAAAAAAGGTGGCACCATCAGTACCGCCTGTTGTTATAAACACTTGTAAACATGACATTTACCCAGTCGTGCACGTTTGAGGCTGCAACGTGCACGTTTGAGGTCGCAACGTGCACGTTTGAGGTCGTAACGTGCACGTTTGAGAGCGAAACGTGCACGTTTGAGAGCGCAACGTGCACGTATGAAGTCGAAACGTGCACGTTTGAGGTCGCAACGTGCACGTTTGAGATCGAAACGTGCACGTTTGAGATCGAAACGTGCACGTTTGGCAAAAGCGTTTATCAACCCCTTTTCCCAAGGATATTCCTACAAAACGGGATGTTGATAAATTTTCAAAGGTGGTTTGAACATTGCCAAGGTTTCGAGCTATGGTACTGTTTATTCGAGCAACCTGCCATCATATCTAGCCCCGATAGTAGCGGCAGCCCGCTGCTTGGTATCGGAAATGGGGATGCAGCGGCTACAGCGGATAGCGGGACGTAGATGGGACGAGAAGCGAGCATAGGCTCCTTATAATAATCTTAGGAAATTGTTCAGCCTCCTTTCCATGACGAAAGGATTTCTGCCCTTAACAGGATAGAAATCCTTTCATTTGGATTAGACTGATTTGTAAGACCGCGAGGTTTACAGGTAGAGAGGTAGTTTTTTCAGTTTTAAGGTTAATAATCGATCAAAGGTTAATCAATCGATTATTTTTTGTTTCCACCATGGCCCCTAAAGGTCCTTGTTGGCGAAAACTCACCCAATTTATGACCCACCATATTCTCGGTGACATAAACCGGTACGAATTTATTTCCATTATGAACAGCAAGCGTATGACCCACAAAATCAGGAGATATCATGCTTCTCCTCGACCATGTTTTTACCACTGCTTTCTTTTTCTTGTCATTAAGATCCAATATCTTGTTTTCCAAATTGGCATCTATATAAGGACCTTTTTTTACTGAACGACTCATATTTTCCTAATTATTTATTCTATTTCTTTCTTTTTTCAATGATAAACTTGTTCGAAGCCTTCTTTGGATATCTGGTCTTCTTGCCTTTAGAGAATAATCCCTTTCTAGATCTAGGCTGGCCTCCAGATGCCCTTCCTTCACCACCACCCATTGGGTGATCTACCGGATTCATCGCTACACCTCTTACTCTTGGTCTTCTGCCCAACCATCTTCTTCTACCTGCCTTACCATGGCTTTCACCAAAATGGTCAGCATTCGAAACTGAACCTATAGTAGCCATGCAAGTAATCAAAATCATCCTGGTTTCACCGGAAGACAATTTCAAAACTGCATATTTGCCATCCCTGTTCATCAATTGGCAATAGGTACCGGCACTTCTGCTCAATACCGCACCTTGATGAGGTCTTAATTCCACATTATGAACAGTAGTTCCAAGAGGAATGTTCTTCAACAACATGGTGTTTCCCAAATCGGGAGCAACATTTTCACCTGAAATTACCGTTTGCCCAACTTTCAAACCAGTAGGAGCAATGATGTATCTCTTTTCACCATCCACATAATGCAACAAGGCGATACGTGCAGTTCTGTTTGGATCATACTCGATGGAATGAACCACGGCAGGAACATCGAATTTATCCCTTTTGAAATCAATTATTCGATACATGTGCTTATGACCGCCACCTAAATAACGCATGGTCATCTTACCGGTATTATTTCTACCGCCACTCTTGTGGCTAGGCATCAAAAGAGTCTTTTCAGGAGTACTCTTGGTAATTTCTTTAAAATCACTTATGGTCTTGAATCGCTGACCAGGTGTATTTGGTTTGAATTTCTTTAATCCCATTATCCTAAATTCTATTAATTATAAACTGTTTGGTTATTAAATGATATTACTGTAAAAATCAATCGTTTCACCTTTCTTTAAGGTAACGATTGCTTTTTTATAGGATGACTTCCTGCCCGAACTGATGCTCTTGCTGTTCATATTCTGTCGTGTGGAAGTTTTTCCAAGGCACCTCATCGTCCTTACATCATCAACTGTTACGCCATACATGGCTTCAACAGCTTTCTTAATCTGAATCTTGTTGTGATGAACATCTACGATAAATCCGTATCGGCCAACAGCGGCCTGTTTGTTCATTTTTTCCGTAATTATCGGTCTTTTTAATATATTCATTTTATGCTTTATTTTCTAATTCCTTAATTGAACTTTCAACAAACAATAATTGTTTTGCATTCATGATATCAAAAATGTTTATTTCTGATAAGGTCGTAACCTTACATTTAGCCAAATTACGAGATGAAAGATATGCATTCCTATCAATTGTAGATAAAATCACCAAAGTCTTGGTTTCATTCAAATTCAATTTTTTAAGTCTTTCAATAAAGTTCTTAGTGCTAGTAGTATCGCAATTTAACGCTTCAACAATAGTTATTTGATTATCCTTTGCCTTGTATGAAAAAGCAGAAATTCTAGCTAGATTCTTAACTTTCTTGTTTAACTTGAACCCATAGTCTCTTGGTCTTGGTCCAAACACCCTACCGCCACCTTTCATCAATGGAGACTTTAAACTACCAGCTCTTGCGCCACCAGTACCTTTTTGTCTTTTCAACTTTCTGGTACTTCTTGCTACCTCTGCTCGTTCTTTTGATTTGTGTGTCCCTTGACGCTGATTTGCAAGATATTGCTTAACATCCAAATATATCGCATGATCATTTGGTTCTACTCCAAATATTTTATCAGAAAGAGTATGAGTTCTTCCTGTTTCAGTTCCGTCAGCACTTAATATTTTAACTTCCATAATTCTTTATTTATACTTTATAATGTTATTCTGAATAGTATTTAAAATACTATTTTTCCAATAAGATATAAGATCCTTTTGCACCAGGGACTGCGCCCCTTACAATTATCACATTCTTATCAGCAAGGATTTTTACAACTTCTATATTTTGCAATTTAACTCTAGCACCACCCATTCTACCAGCCATTCGCATACCAGGAAATACCCTTGAAGGATCTGACGACGCACCCATAGAACCAGGGGCTCTTAATCTATTGTGCTGTCCGTGAGTAGTTCCACCAACACCACTAAATCCATGACGTTTCACAACACCCATAAACCCCTTTCCTTTACTGGTACCAATTATATCAACGAAATCGCCTTCAGCGAATAAGTTTACATCAATAATATCCCCCAATTTTTGTTCGGAAGTAAAATGCTTAAATTCTACGATTTTCTTCTTTGGCGATGAGTTTGCTTTCGCAAAATGACCTTTAATACCTGCAGAAGTATGTTTAAGTTTTTTATCTCCGAAGGATAATTGCGTTGCAGTATATCCGTCTTTTTCCTTTGTTTTAACTTGAGAAACAACACAAGGTCCAGCCTCTATTACTGTACAAGGGATAATTTTCCCATCCGCATCAAAAATGCTTGTCATCCCAATTTTCTTTCCTATTAATCCTGACATTTTATTATTAGTTTATTAGTTTAATTTTAATCAAAAAAATTCATTACACTTTAATCTCAACTTCAACCCCACTAGGCAATTCCAATTTCATCAATGCATCTACAGTTTTTGCAGTAGTGCTATATATATCCATCAGCCTTTTATAAGAACATAATTGAAATTGCTCCCTTGCCTTTTTATTCACGTGTGGAGATCTTAAAACCGTAAATATGCGCTTCTCGGTTGGTAAAGGAATAGGGCCACTTACAATAGCACCAGTAGCCCTTACAGTTTTAACAATCTTTTCAGCTGATTTATCTACTAGATTATAATCATAAGACTTTAACTTTATTCTAATTTTTTGGTTCATTATATGATTTATTATAAAATATTTACTAATTCATTTTTAATTTAAGATATAACTTCTGTTTTACCCTTTGATTTTGCAACTACTTCATCAGAAAGACTCTTTGGAACTTCAGCATAATGGGAAAATTCCATAGCGGAAGATGCTCGTCCAGAAGTAATGGTTCTCAAGGTTGTAACATAACCAAACATTTCAGATAATGGCACTTTAGCTCTAATTACCTGCCCTCCAGCCCTAGTATCCATACCTTCCAAATGGCCTCTACGTTTATTCAAATCACCCATAACGTCACCCATATATAAATCAGGTGTAACAACTTCAATTTTCATAATTGGCTCCAATAAAGCAGGATTTGCTTTTTTACATGCTTCACGGAAAGCAATTTTAGCGGCAATTTCAAAGGAAAGAGAATCAGAATCTACTGCATGGAAGGAACCATCATAAAGTCTGACTTTCATGCTATCCAACTGATATCCAGCTAACACACCATTAGCCATTGCTGCTGCAAAACCTTTTTCAATAGAAGGAATGTACTCTTTAGGAATTGCTCCTCCCACGATTTCATTTATAAATTGTAACCCAACTTTACCTTCGTCAACAGGGCCAATCTCAACTGAAATATCAGCAAATTTTCCTCTACCACCTGATTGTTTCTTATACAATTCTCTATGGTTAACTGTTCCTTTGATTGCTTCTTTATAAGAAACTTGTGGTGCTCCTTGATTACATTCAACTTTAAATTCTCTTTTTAACCTATCTACAATAATTTCAAGATGTAATTCTCCCATCCCGTTAATGATTGTTTGTCCACTATCTTCATCCGTATTAACCCTAAAAGTAGGATCTTCTTCTGATAATTTAGCTAAAGCCATTCCTAACTTATCTACATCCGCTTGAGTTTTTGGCTCAATTGCTAAGCCAATTACAGGAGTAGGAAAAGACATGGTTTCTAATCTGATAGGATGATTGACATCACATAAAGTATCACCAGTTCTGATATCTTTAAATCCAACCGCTGCTGCCAAATCTCCCGCTTCTATCTTGTCTATCGGACTTTGTTTATTAGCGTGCATACGTATAATTCTAGAAATACGCTCGTTTTTCATTGTACGCGTATTTAATACGTATGAACCAGCATCAAGTGTACCTGAATAAACTCTGAAAAAAGCTAATCTTCCAACAAAAGGGTCAGTCATGATTTTAAATGCCAGTGCAGCGAAATGATCTTTTGAATCTGGCTTTCTCTCTTCTTCCTCTTCTGTATTAGGATTAATACCAACTACATGATCAACATCCATTGGAGAAGGTAAATATGTAATTACCGCATCAAGCATAGTTTGAACTCCTTTGTTCTTAAACGCTGAACCACAAAGAACTGGAGTTATTGACATTGCAATCGTTGCTTTTCTTATTGCAGCCATTAATTCATCTTTTGTAATTGAATTTGGATCTTCAAAGAATTTTTCAAGCAAGTGATCATCATATTCAGCTACACTTTCTACTAATTTCGCCCTCCAAACACCCACTTCAGCAACCATATCAGTTGGAATTGGAATTTCAGTAAAGCTCATTCCTTTGCTTTCGTCATCCCAAATCATGGCCTTGTTAGTTATTAAATCAACAACGCCCTTAAATATCTCTTCAGAACCAATAGGTAACTGTAATGGTACTGGATGAGCACCAAGTCTTTCTTTAATTTGGTGAACAACGCTTAGAAAATTTGCGCCGGCTCTATCCATTTTATTTACAAATGCTATTCTTGGAACTCTATACTTATTTGCTTGCCTCCATACTGTTTCAGATTGAGGTTCAACACCACCAACAGCGCAAAAAAGAGCCACGGCACCATCCAAAACACGTAAAGATCGTTCAACTTCAACAGTGAAATCAACGTGTCCTGGTGTATCAATGATGTTAATCTTATATTTATTGTTTAAATAATTCCAATATGTGGTGGTTGCAGCAGATGTAATAGTTATACCTCTCTCTTGCTCTTGAACCATCCAATCCATTGTTGCAGTACCCTCGTGTACTTCTCCAATTTTATAATTAATCCCTGTGTAATACAAAATACGCTCAGTTGTTGTAGTTTTACCTGCATCAATGTGCGCCATAATACCTATGTTCCTTGTAAATAATAAATCTTGACTCATTTTATTTTATCCTTCTATCTTTTTTATACAATAATATTACGCAACTTTAAAATGAGCAAATGCCTTATTTGCTTCAGCCATTTTATGTGTATCTTCTTTTTTCTTAACTGAAGCTCCTTCTCCTTTTGAAGCGGCGATAATTTCACCAGCTAATTTTTCAGCCATTGATTTTTCATTTCTTTTCCTTGAATAATTTAACATCCAACGAATTGTCAATGCTAATTTTCTTTCTGGTCTCACTTCAGTTGGAATTTGAAATGTTGCACCTCCTACCCTTCTACTCTTTACTTCAACATATGGGGCAACATTACCCATTGCCTTCTTCCAAGTATCCAATCCATTTTCTTTAGTTCTTTTCTCAACAATAGCCAATGCATCGTAAAATATATCATATGCAATACTTTTTTTCCCATCATACATGAGGCTATTAACGAATCTTGTCACCATAACATCATGAAACTTAGGATCAGGAAGTAATAATCTTTTTTTAGGCTTCGATTTTCTCATTATTAATTATCTTTACTTATTGTTAAATATTATTTTTTAGCAGCTGGTTTAGCGGCTCCTGCCTTTGGCTTTTTGGTTCCATATTTACTTCTTCGTTGATTTCTACCATCAACTCCAGAGGTATCCAATGCACCTCTAATAATATGATACCTAACTCCAGGCAAGTCCTTTACCCTACCACCTCTAATCAACACAATTGAGTGTTCCTGAAGATTATGGCCTTCACCGGGAATATATGCAGTTACTTCAAATCCATTGGTTAACCTAACCCTAGCTACTTTTCGCATTGCTGAATTTGGTTTTTTTGGTGTTGTAGTGTACACCCTAGTACAAACTCCTCTTCGTTGTGGACTGGATACTAAAGCAGGTGATTTACTTTTTTCAATCATCTCTACCCGTCCTTTTCTAACTAATTGACTAATAGTTGGCATTCTTAATTTATTTATTTTTTACAAACCCCTCTTATTTTTGGGACGGCAAAGATAAATTTTATTTCTGTAATGGCAATGCAACAATAAAAGATTTCTTTAAATTGATGCCCTGAATTATCCCTACCCATATTCACAAATAACTGATTTTCAAGTGAATAGATGAATAACATAATCACTTTTCATTGTGGATAACTTTTTGGAGGTATTTAGTATTGAGGACATTTTTGGGGGATTTTGGGGCATATTTTGGGCAATTTACCTCTCCTTTCCATTTGTAATTTTGTGATGGAATCATCAATCTTTGATATTTTTTATTGGGGCGCCCCCTTTTAGCAGCCTAGGGAGAAAAGGCTGCTAAAAGAGGTCGGGGTGTTTCGTGGGTTCGCTGGGCTCCGTTTATGCCGCCATCTACAAAATCCAATTAATCGCGGCAAAGAACCGCCTTCGGCGCCACTACTCTCCCTCGCCCAGGGCTACGAAACAGCTAAACTGCAACCTCGTAAGCCTCCACTCGCAACAAATGAAAAACAAAAGGCGGCACTATAAGTACCGCCTTTTGTAATAAACTCTTGGCTTTTTATAGCTTGATGAACTTGCCTCTTATGCTGGTTGGGATTTGCAATCCCGACCCTTTAACTTCATAGAAATAAACGCCACTGCTCCATTTCGTAAACTCTATGGTATTGTCTATGGCTGTGAGGGGTGCTTTGTAAACCTCATGACCCAAGATATCGGTGATGATAACTTGTTCATTTGGGGCGGTAAAGGATTGGTGAATGTTTAAAGTTGCGCTGGCAGGGTTGGGATAAATGCTAATGTTACTATTCGATATTGAAGCTATTCCTGTTGTAATAGGATTCACAATATTTGATCTTGAAGAACTGAAATTATTTGCCATTCGAGCAGATGGATTACATCCCCCTGGATTTACTACTTCAATGGCATAATAGACTGTTGAGGGAGGGGTAAGGTCTGTATAGGAAAATAAGTTATTCGCAATGGTAGTCAACAAAGTCATATTCGATGGAGAGGTTCCACGATAAATATTATAACTTGAGAAGGTGAATCCTTCATAAGCATCCCACAATAGATTCCAAGAATTACCCATTCCTGCATTAACAGTAAGATGAACCGTTTTATGATTGGCACTTTGCAAGGCTACCGTTCCACAACTATCTCTGAAACCTAATTTATATCGGTTTGCTTGTACGGCAGGATTGGAACCCATATCAATAAAGGTGCTGAAGGCCGATCTTGGTTGTGCACCAATCTGTGCATAAACTCCCGCTTGTGATGTTTCCTTATATATAATGAATGAATCAACAGGAATGCCAATGGGCTGATTCCAAATAACCAAGTTTTTATTGGTGGCGCTATCCACACCTACCATACAAATAGGAATTGAGGCCATTGGTGTAGTGTATGGCGAATACCTAATGCCTCTATTTGGTGTAAATATTTGCAAAGAACCTGATGGTACAGTCCCTGATGTTCCAGCTTCATTTTGAACCCCAAAACACATTGTGAGGAATTGTGTATAGTATGAATAAGGCATAAAACGTGTATGTGTTTCAATGATATTGGTGGTCTCATATAGAATAATTTCTGCCGTTGCATACCATACAGAATCATAATAATGGGCAGAAAATATCTTCACTGAATCATAACTGATTACACATCTTCTGTAGGGGGCAACGCCTGTTGTATTATACTTTATGGTATTATTAAAAAAGGTCATTCCATCATAATGCCAACAAAGGAATATTGAATTTCTTGGATTTTGAGGATTTGGAAGCCCGGTAGCTATATTATAAGCCGATAAATGATTTGCTTGCGCAGTATCAAATGTTACATATCCCAATGGTGAAACCACTAAACTTGAATAGTTATTACCATAAAAATTAAATGTAAATCCAATCGGAGTAATCGCACTGTTTGTGTCTTGGCCTGTTAAAGAAACATTTGTCCCCATGTTAAAAGGATCAGGGTTAAAAGGAATTGTGTCAACCGTGTATTGAATATTACAAAAGGGATAAGATTGAGCATTTGCAGGACCCATAACAAGAACGTTCAGCAGAACGAACAAGATGTAAATTTTTTTCATTTTTTAATTTATAGGTAATACCTTTATTTAATTTCGATGTAAAATTAACAAACTAGACAGAGAAATGCAAGTTTTAGGGTGTAATTTTTCTTGATGCCTATATATATTGTATGTTTTATGGGTAGTTATAAGGTGGGTGGGTGATGAAATTTGTCTTTTATATACCGTTCGGATTCACTGTAGCCATGCAAAAAAGTTTTTATAGGTTCAGAAGTTTCTGAAGGGATGGGAAAACTCCTTTTTAGTTTGTGGGGGGTGGAATTTATGGGGTTTTAAGGGGAAAATAGTGACTCATAATTGGAATTGTTGCGCTCATAAGAGGCATCGGAGTACTCATAATTGGCATTGTTGCGCTCATAATTGGCATCGGAGTTCTCATAATTGGTATTGTTGCACTCATAATTGGCATCGGAGCACTCATAAGAGGTATTGTTGCTCTCATAATTGGCATCGGAGCACTCATAAGAGGCATTGTTGTTCTCATAATTGGCATCGGAGCACTCATAATT
>CAIWCG010000134.1 GCA_903911135.1 uncultured Bacteroidota bacterium | reverse complement strand
GATCGTTTTTATACTGTTATTATATTGCTTGATAATTTTAATGGTCCATTTGATGCTTAGAATTCATATTTGAAACTTGATATATATTTCTAAAGAAGCAGCATCCAATAATTTGATTTTATCATTTTCATGATTATTAAAGAGAATACAACGACATTATTTTAGAATGACTTTCTTTCTTTTTTGTTAATGAATCCAATTGTTATTAATACTAATCTGTTAAGAACCTTAAATTCAAACTTGTATTACCTTAATAATTAAATTATAAATTTGCCGCAAAATAAATCAATAATAAATGGAACATCCAAAAGGAAAACTGATTCCTGTAGGCGGGAATGAAGACAAGGGGACTTTGCAGGAACCTAATTTTGCACAAAAACATAACCTGAATTTTTTCGGTTTGCAGATTTTGAACCGCATCGTTGACGAAACCAAAGGAAAATCTTCGCATATAGAGGTTATCACCACAGCATCTTCTATTCCCGAAGAAGTTGGCGAAAACTATATGCATGCATTTGGTAAATTGGGCTGCGACAATGTGCATTTGATGCACATTAAAAACCGTGAAGATGCATTGAATGCAGAGTATGTAGAGCGAATCAGAAATTGCGATTGTGTGATGTTTACCGGAGGAAATCAACTGCGGTTGAGTTCCATTTTTGGTGGAACCGAAATCCTTTCGATCATAAAGGAACGATACCTACATGAGGATTTTGTGGTGGCTGGCACCAGTGCAGGTGCCATGGCCATGTCGAATACCATGATATACCAAGGAAGCAGTTCAGAAGCCCTGATGAAGGGGGAGGTGAAGATTACCACCGGATTGGCATTTATTTCTGATGTCATCATCGATTCGCATTTTGTCACCCGAGGTCGTTTCGGTCGATTGGTGCAGGCTGTAGCAGCCAATCCTGGGTGTATAGGAATTGGATTGGGCGAAGATACAGGAGTTTTGATAACCAAAGGCAATAAGATGGAAGCAATTGGGTCTGGCTTGGTCATTATTTTTGATGGGCATAATATCCGGCATTCCAACCTGGCCGATTTGCAAGAAGGAACTCCTATTTCCATCGAACACATGATTGTTCATGTGATGGCAAAAGGGAATATCTATAACCTCAAGGAACGAAAATTTTTCTCAGATGTTCATCATCATCATGTAGCTAGTCTGACTTAATAAATAATCAATAAATAAATACTATGAAAATACTCGAGATTCGTGCCATGCGTGGTCCAAATTATTGGAGCATCTGGCGACACAAATTAATCGTAATGAAATTGGATATTGAAGAACTTGAGGTGCTTCCTACCAATAAGATTGAAGGGTTTCCAGAACGCTTGGAAAAGATGTTTCCCACCATGTTCAAACATCGATGTTCAGAAGATTTCGAAGGTGGCTTTTTTCATCGGGTAAAAGAGGGAACTTGGATGGGGCATGTGGTGGAGCATATTGCCTTGGAGATACAAACACTCGCTGGCATGGATGTAGGTTTTGGCAGAACAAGAGGCGGTGGAGAAACGGGCATTTATAATGTCGTATTTGCATATATGGAAGAAAAGGTGGGTATTTATGCTGCGAAGGCTGCTGTACGAATTGCCAAATCCTTGGTTGATAATATTGAATACGATCTTTCCGAAGACATACAAACCATGCGTGAAATTAGGGAAGACGAACGATTAGGTCCTAGTACGGGTTCCATAGTGGATGAGGCCAAAGCCCGAGGTATTCCTTGGATTCGATTAAATCGTCATTCCTTAGTGCAATTGGGGTATGGAGTAAATCAAAAAAGAATACAAGCAACCATAGCAAGCACTACTGGGAGCATAGCAGTTGAAATTGCTTGCGATAAAGAGGAAACAAAAAATCTATTGGAATCATTCAGCATTCCTGTACCTACTGGAAGAATAATTTATGATGAAGATGATTTGGAAAGAGCCATTGATCGCATTGGATATCCTGTAGTTTTGAAACCTGTAAATGGCAATCATGGACGCGGGGCAACAATCAACGTTACCAATTGGGATGATGCCAAAGAAGCTTTGGTGGTGGCAAAAAAAATATCTCGGGGTGTGATCATTGAAAAATTCATTACCGGTTTGGATCATCGTGTGCTTGTTATTGACTATAAGTTTGTAGCCGCTGCCAAACGCACTCCTGCCATGGTTACCGGTGATGGTAAATCCACCATTCAGGAATTGATTGACATCGTAAACAGCGACTCAAGAAGAGGTTATGGTCACGAGAAAGTCTTGACCTCCATTAAAGTGGATGATAACACCATCAATATCTTGGAAGAAAAGAATTTGACGCTTAACTCCATTCTTCCTGCTGGTGAGGGATTGCATCTTAAATCTACTGCCAATTTAAGTACCGGTGGAACTTCCACCGATGTTACAGATTTGGTCCATCCAAACAATGTTTTCATGGCAGAACGCATTGCAAAAATCATTGGTCTTGATATTTGTGGAATAGATATCATGACACCTGATATCAGTGTGCCATTAAAAGAAAACGGTGGAGCTGTTTTGGAGGTCAATGCAGCCCCAGGATTCAGAATGCATATTGCCCCAACCGAAGGTTTGCCAAGAAATGTGGCCGAACCGGTAGTTGACATGCTTTATCCGCTAGGAAGTTCCGCTCGCATTCCAATCATTGCCGTAACTGGAACCAATGGAAAAACAACCACTACCAGACTTATTGCCCATATGGTCAAGACGATGGGGCATAAGGTAGGGTTCACTACCACGGATGGCATCTACATTCAAAACAGAATGATGGAACAAGGCGATTGTACCGGTCCGGTAAGTGCTGAATTCGTGTTGAAAGATCCTACCGTGGATTTTGCCGTTCTCGAATGTGCCAGAGGTGGCATTCTCAAGGCAGGATTAGGTTTTCATAATTGCGACATAGGCATCGTTACCAATGTGGCGTCAGATCATCTTGGGCTCAAGACCATCAATACCATTGAAGAGATGGCACGGGTAAAGGCGGTCATTCCTGAAAGCGTTTTGCCTGGAGGATATGCCATTTTAAATGCCGATGACGAATTGGTTTATAACATGCACAAAGGCCTGGAATGCAATGTTGCCTATTTCTCCTTGGACGAGCATAATCCCCATATCATCGAGCATACCCGCAAAGGTGGATTGGCTGCAATAGTGGAGAACGGCTACGTAACCATCTGCAAGGGACTCTGGAAAATACGTGTGGATAAGGTGGTGAACATTCCGCTTACCTTTTCGGGCAAGGCATTGTTCATGATACAGAATATCCTTCCTGCCGTGTTGGCCGGATTCATCCGAAATTATAAGATTGAAGACATGCGTTTGGCCTTGGAAACCTTTATTCCTAGCCCTACACAGACACCTGGCCGTATGAACCTGTTCCAGTTCAAGAAGTTCCAGGTGATGGTAGATTATGCACACAACCCTGCCGGCTTCCAGGCTGTGGCCAAGTTCCTAGAAAAGATTGACGCCAAGCCAAAGGTAGGAATCATAGCCGGAGTAGGGGATAGGCGCGATGAAGACATCATCGAACTCGGCCTGCTGGCTGCCAAGATGTTCGACGAAATCATCATCCGCCAAGACAAGAACCTCCGTGGCCGTTCAGAAAAGGAAATCATCGACTTGCTCATCACCGGCATCAGCAAGCATGATTCCAAGAAGGCTCCCAAGGTTTTCAATACCGAAAGCGAGGCCATAGATTATGCCATCAAGCACGCCAAAAAGGGTTCCTTCATCACTATCTGCAGCGATGTGGTGCCCGATGCCCTCGATCAAATCATGCGCTACAAGGAAATCGACGACAAGTTCGAATTCACCAATGCCGATATCCCCAACCAGCACTAAAATTTTAAAATGCGAAAGAAAAATGGCAGATGTACCCCTCACATCTGCCATTTTCATTTCCACACACTCCTAATTTATAATCTATAATTCATCATTTATAATTTCAATAAGGAGCCTATGTTCACTTCTCGTCCCATCTGCGTCCCGCTATCCGCTGTAGCCGCTGCATCCTCATTTCCGACACCAAGCAGCGGGCTGCCGCTACTATCGGGGCTATGCTT
>CAIWCG010000133.1 GCA_903911135.1 uncultured Bacteroidota bacterium | reverse complement strand
GGCTTTGCCTTTTCGCCGAAACCAACCGGAAACAAATTCTTCCTGTAAGTCATTTAAGATTTCAACCAGACAGGAAGGAGGGAAAATTGCCGAACTATTAGATGTTTACCCTAAGTTCATCCCCGTATAGTGTTGTTCAGGGACAGACCAGTGTTGTTCAGGGACAGACCAGTGTTGTTCGGGGATGGAACAGTGTTGTTTGGAGATGGAACAGTGTTGTTCGGGGATGGAACAGTGTTGTTCGGGGATGGAACAGTGTTGTTCGGGGATGGAACAGTGTTGTTCGGGGACGGAACAGTGTTGTTCGGGGACGGAACAGTGTTGTTCGGGGACGGAACAGTGTTGTTCGGGGACGGAACAGTGATAAGCGGGGACTGAATGATGTAAGTCAGGTACTGAATGATGTAAGTCAATCCCCAAACAACGTTATCTACCTATGAACCTAACTCCAGCAAGGAACTAAAATGGCGGTATAGATAGTGCCGCCTTTTTTTTTGCTTTGTTGCGAGAAGTAACTGTCTTATTTGCAGTTTAGCTGATTCGGAGCTTGGGCGAGGGAGTGTAGTGGCGCCGAAGGCGGTTCTTTGTCGCCTTTATCTTGCGTTTGTAAGTGGCGGCAAAAACGGAGCGTAGCGAACCCACGCAACACCCCGACCGCTTTCTGCAGCCTTCTCCCCTTTGGCTGCAGAAAGGGGGCGCCCCCAAATGAAAGCTCAACACTAAAAACATGGAGGGGCACGAAGTTTTTATTGGCTGCCGTAACAGAGTATCATCAAAAAGACAAAAGGCAGACAGAACTGGAGTTCCATCTGCCTTTTGCAGGTTAATGTTAACGAGAAATTTCTACCAGATTACGGCTCTTTCGTTTTCTGGTCTATACATTTTGTCGCCAGCCTTTACACCAAAGGCATCATAGAATTCCTTGAGATTGGACAATGGGCCCAACACACGGAAATAGCCTGGAGAATGTGGGTTGGTCTTGACGAGTTTCCTTAACGATTCAGGACGCATGTTGGTTCTCCAGCCTTGAGCCCAAGACAGGAAGAATCGTTGCTCTCCGGTGAAACCATCTACCTTTTCGTTCTTGGCAGTACCATCGGCACAGGCTTTTTTATAGGCATAATAAGCGATGGTCAAGCCACCGAGATCGGCAATGTTTTCGCCCAAAGTAAGGTGGCCGTTTACATGCAAGGTATCCAAGGCAACATATTGGTCGAATTGTTTAGCGAGGATTTCTGTCTTGGCTTTGAATTTGGTTTTGTCATCTTCGGTCCACCAGTTCTGCAGGTTTCCTTTAGCATCAAACTGGCAGCCTTGGTCGTCGAAACCATGAGTCAATTCATGACCGATAACGGCTCCCATACTTCCATAATTTACAGCATCATCAGCACTGGCATCGAAGAAAGGGCTCTGCATGATTCCGGCAGGGAACACGATTTCGTTCAAGGAAGGATTGTAGTAGGCATTGACGGTAGGAGGAGACATCTGCCATTCCATTCTATCTACCGGTTTGCCCAATTTGTCAATGTTTCTTTTGAAGGAGAAAGTATGTCCACGCATTACATTAGCCACATATGAATCTTTCTTGATGTCAAGGGCAGAATAATCTTTCCATTTGTCAGGATAAGCCAATTTTTTCATCACCAAGTTCAATTTTTCGATGGCTTTCAGTTTGGTTTCCGTGCTCATCCAGTCGAGTTTGTTGATTCTTTCCTTATAGGTAGCTATCAGGTTATCTACCATGATGTTCACTCGCTTCTTTGCATCGGCACCAAAATATTTATCAACATATAATTGACCTAAAGCCTCTCCCATCATGCCGTCAGTGGCAGACAGACAACGTTTCCATAAAGGCTTGATTTCTTTTGTTCCTGACAAAATGGTTTCATAGAAATGGAAATCCTGCATCACGAATGCATCACTGATGTCACTTGCAAAGGAATTGATGACATTCCAACGAAGATAGGTTTTCCAGTCTTCCATCTGTACATTTTGCATCGCGGAATTCACTTCTTTGAAGAAATCCGGTTGGCCTACGATGACTTCCTTAATGCCGCTTACGCCAATGGCTTTGAAGTATCCATCCCAGTTCAATGCAGGAACCATGGTTTTCAATTCAGCCATGGTTTTTTTGTTGTAGTTCAATTCAGGGTCACGCAAATCAACACGACTTCTAGACGCCTTGGCCAATTCCGTTTCCAGTTTCAATACTGCCGAAGCTTCTGTTGCCGCCTTTTGAACATCATCACCTAAAAGCAAGAACATCTTGTTGATGTTTTGCAAATATTCATCACGAATCTTTACAGAGTTTTCGTCGGTATTTGAATAATAATCTTTATCAGGCAGACCTAAACCGCCCTGATTGAAATTGCAGATGATGTCGGTGCTGATCTTGTCATCCTGACCTACATAAAAACTGAACAAGGCACGGACCCCAATGGTATGAAGATATCCAAGGGTATTTACCAAATCATCATTTGATTTCATTGAAGTGATTCTTTTGAAAACCTCATCAAGTGGTTTTGCACCATCAGCATTTCGCTTAACGGTATCCATACCTGTCGAATAAAAATCGCCAATCTTTTGTTTGTTGCTTCCGGAAGCAGCGTTTTTATCCTTTGCAGCATCTTCCAAAACCACTCTCAAGTTGGCAAGATTCTTTTCTCTAAGCTCATTAAAACTGCCCCAAGAATTTTCAGTTGGAGGGATAGGGTTGTTCTTCAACCAAGTGCCATTTACGTATTGATAGAAATCATTACGAGGGCTTACCGTGGTGTCGAAATTTGCAAGGTTTATAGCCTTGTTCTTTTCAGGAGCACCAGATTTGCCCGGCGTACCTGCGTTCATAAGATTTGTCATAACCGTTAAGATTAATGCAGTTGTTAAGTACCTTTTTTTCATTTTTAATTTGTGTATTAGTTTGCCGCAAAACTAAATTAAATAAAATTAATGGCAATACTTCGCTTTCCAATCCCTTTGAGTTTAACCAAAGATTAACAACGGCCACTAGATGAGTCAAACGCACAACCTTGATTCCATCTCTATTATCTTTTTATATTTTTGCACCATGGAAAATAACAATAAAAGAGTTCGTTTACGATTTGCACCGAGTCCTACCGGGCCTTTGCACATAGGCGGGGTGCGCACTGCCTTATACAATTACCTTTTTGCAAAACGCCATGGTGGCGACTTCTTGTTGAGGATAGAGGATACCGACCAAACCCGATATGTCCCCGGGGCGGAAGAATATATCATCGAATCGTTGAAATGGTGTGGGATAAAGATTGATGAAGGTGTTTCGGTAGGTGGCAAGCATGAACCATATAGGCAGTCCGAACGCAAGGAACAGGGCATCTATAAGAAGTATGCCGAACAGATGATTGAAAGTGGACATGCCTATTATGCTTTTGATACTGCCGAAGAACTGGATGCCATGCGTGCCAGATTGACGGCTGCCAAAGTTACCGCTCCTCAATACAATGCCATCACTCGCCAGTCGATGAGGAACTCTCTTACTCTGCCCGAAGATGAGGTGAAACGCCGTTTGGAGAACAACGAACCTTATGTCATCAGACTTAAAGTTCCAAGGAACGAAGAGATTCGTTTGCACGACATCATCCGTGGATGGGTGGTGGTACATTCATCGCAGGTGGATGACAAGGTTTTGCTGAAATCGGATGGAATGCCAACCTATCATCTGGCGCATATTGTCGATGACATTTTAATGGAGATTACCCATGCTGTCCGAGGTGAGGAATGGTTGCCATCTGCGCCTGCCCATCTGTTGATTTATCGTTATTTGGGATGGGAAGATAAGATGCCGCAATATGCCCATCTTCCCTTGCTGCTGAAGCCTGATGGCAACGGCAAGTTGAGTAAAAGGGATGGAGACAAGCTGGGTTTCCCGGTGTTTCCTTTGGAATGGATTGACCCTGTTACGGGAGAGAAATCATCGGGCTATCGCGAGATGGGATATTTCCCAGAAGCGGTAATAAACATCATCGCTTTGTTGGGTTGGAATCCTGGCCACAACACCGAAATAATGAGCATGGAGGAGCTGATTGCCCAGTTCTCTTTCGAGAAGGTAAGCAAGAGCGGAGCCAAGTTCGACCCAGAGAAAGCCAAGTGGTTCAATCAGCAATATCTAAGACATACGGATGACAAGATATTGGCAGCCGAATTCATGAAAGACCTTGCCAACAGAGGTCTTAACCCCAATGCCGAATATGTGGAACAGGTTTGTAGATTGATAAAGGAAAAAGCCCATTTCATCAAGGAATTTTGGGATTTGGGAAGATTCTTTTTTGAGCCTCCAAAAGATTACAGCTCATTTTGGTACGGACCAACAAATGATGGTAAAATGCAAAAAAGATGGAATGATTTGGTTAAAAATACGATTACCCAAGCGAAGGAAAATTTTGCGAAACTTGAGAAATGGAATGGCGGGGAAATAGAAAATATATTTAAGGTAATAGAATTAGATTTTAAAAGTAATATTCAAAGTCAAGGACAAGGATCAATCGTCCAAAAATTAAGGATTTGTGTTACCGGATCTGGTGGTGGGCCAGCATTGTGGGAATTGCTAGAATTGTTAGATAAGTCCGAGGTCATAAGTAGATTAAATAATGCCTTAAATCAAGAAGAATCTTATAATCCAATATCATGAAAAACTATTATTATCTACATGGAATAACCAAAATGGGCCCTTATTCCTTAGAAGAATTAAAGACTAGAGGTTTGTCAAACGAGACACTTGTATGGGCCGAAGGAATGGAAGAATGGGTGCGAATTGAAGATTTAAAGGAGGTGCAAGAAAAATTGGGAATTAAGCCTATTCCTCCAAGAATCCCAATTGGTACAAGATTGGGATTCTTGATTAAGAATTGTAAGCAAATTAATATCCTTTTTTCATTTTTAATTGGGATTCACTTGTTCTTGATTTTATTTGTTGCAAATCAAGGATTAGATAATCTTGAAATCTATCTTAAATGGAAGAAATTGCAATCTAATTATGATTATTCTAATTTCGGGTTCTATAAGACTGAATTTAATGATTTATATAATGCTAGTATACGCATTGAACCTAAAATTAGATTGTTGAGTAATACGGAATTTGGGATCATGAATGTACATGAGAATAATTATAAAAAATCTGCAAATATTTTAATTTTACCCTCAATAATTATTGCAATTTTGAGCTTTTTAGGTTTACAATTTTATGAAATGAAACACGAGCATATAACTGAACAGGAAATTATAAAGAGGAGAAAGGGAATTGTTTATGCCTTTAAAAATAGTAGTCGAAAATTTGAGATTATTGTTTCAATTGTTTTATGGCTTTTATTATTAATTGCTTGTATTTTACATCTTTGGTTTTAATTTACAAAAGCTCCCAAAAGCAAAATCGCAGGCGTTGGGGGAGTTTTATACGGGAAAAGGGAGTTTTTATACGAGAAAAAAAGCTACAGGAGACATTAACCACCCCCCTAATTGATATTAACAGGGTGCTAATTGATATTAGCAGGGGTGCTAATTGATATAAACAGGGGCTTAATTGATATTAGCAGGAGGTTAATTGATATTAACAGGGGTGCTAATTGATATAAACGGGAGGTTAATTGATATTAGCAGGGATGCTAATTGATATAAAAAGGGTGCTAATTGATATAAACAGGATGCCAATTGATATAAATACCCGTTTTATTGCTTTTTGGATTGGGAGAATGAAAATAGCCACTAATCTTTACTTTTCAAGATTAGTGGCTATAGTTTTTAGACTAAATGTTAGCGATTATTTCACTCTTACATCAATTATCTGACTTTCTGTATGAGCTTCACCATGAAGCACATGGGTTACTGAAACCGCTTGCAAGGAACCTAAAACCAATCCGCCAATGGTAGCATGGGCAATATCTGATTTCGTGCGATTAGTAAATCACCTTGGCGGCAAGTCGTTTTTTTGAATTGCTGACGGTGATGAAGTAGATTCCCTGTGGCAAATCCTTTGGGTTCAGTTGGAAATAATTGATGCCCGGAACGGCTCCAATGTTTTGGGTGAGGATAGTGTTGCCGAGAAGGTCATTCAACGATATGCTAAGGCTTTCGTTGCTGTTGTCGTTCACGCTGATGTTGATGATTCCTGAACCGTCGGTGTAAGTCTTGACGATGGAGAAATCATTACCACCTATCACCACTTGCACCAGTCCTGACTTGGTGGATTGACCGTTAAAGTCTGTTTGCGTAAGCTGATAATAGGAAGTGCCGCTGAACGGAGTCCTGTCTTCGGCATAATAATGATGGAATGAATTGCTGTTTCCATTGCCATTTACGGTAGCCACAAAATCGAAGGTTT
>CAIWCG010000132.1 GCA_903911135.1 uncultured Bacteroidota bacterium | reverse complement strand
TCCTTCGAAACAACCTGCCATCAAAGCATAGCCCCGATAGTAGCGGCAGCCCGCTGCTTGGTGTCGGTAATGGGCAAGCAGCGGCTACAGCGGATAGCGGGACGCACCATGATACGAGTGGAGGATATAGGCTCCAAATTGAAATTATAAATGTTGAAGTATGAAGTATGAATTACGGCAATATTTACCGATAAATCATGAACCTATTGCTCCGAACATGACCAATCGTTGCATCAGAAAAGGGAAAAAATATCAACTGATATTTGGTGGTTAAATAATAAATGATTAATTTTGTGCTTGAATTAAGACACAGACCATTAGAATAAATAATAATAAGAATGTTAAAAATTAAAAATGCAGGGAAGCTGATTTGCACGATTATGTTTCTCGCTTTCATTTTTCTGTCGAGCCAAACAAAAGCCCAATTGTCAGTCAGTCATGGCATGACTCCTGCACAATTGGTTCAGAATGTATTGCTCGGAACGGGTGTTTCGGTTAGTAATATCACCTACACCGGCTCTGATTCTGCCTATGGGAGTTTTAATGGTACTGCCTCCAATATCGGTTTTTCATCAGGCGTGATTTTATGCACCGGCAATATCGATTATGCCGTTGGCCCAAACGGAAATTGTTGTGCCGGATATTCCGCTGGCATGCCTGGTGATGCGCAACTGACAGCAATTTGCGGGCAAACTACCAACGACGCTGCAATAATAGAATTCGACTTCGTTCCTACATCCGATACGGTAAAATTCCGTTATGTATTCGGGTCCGAAGAATATCCTGAATTTGTGGGCTCCATCTTCAATGATGTATTTGCATTCTTTATCAGTGGTCCCGGCATTATTGGTACTCCAAATATCGCCTTAATACCAAATACGACTACCTCAGTTTCCATTAATAATGTCAATAACGGTTCTCAAGATTGTGCCTTTGGTGGTCCTGTGGGGCCATGCGTCAATTGTGCATATTACGTTGACAATTGCAATGGAACAACAGTTGAATATGATGGTTTTACCACCCCTTTGATAGCAAAACATGTGGTCATTCCTTGCCAAACTTATCATATCAAGATAGCCATTGCCGATGCAGTAGATGGAGTCTTTGATTCAGGTGTGTTCCTTGAAGCAGGCAGCTTCACGGGAGGTGCCGTTTCAGTTACCAACCATACTCATCAGCATAATAATGTGGTTGATACAATGACTGTTGAAGGTTGCACGACAGGTGCTTTTGTTTTCACCTTGCCTCAAGTGCAAAATACAGCCTATACCATTCATTTTATTGTTGGAGGAACTGCTACCAACGGCGTGGATTATCCATGGATAGCTGATAGTTTAGTGATTCCTGCCGGACAATTGGTCGATTCAATCGTAATTGCTCCTTTTTATGATGGCATCACCGAAGCAAACGAAACGGTAATCCTTACCATCCAAAATGTAACCCTTTGTTCTACATCAAATGATAGCATCATGTTATGGATAAAAAATGTGGATGCCATGACAGCAACCATCAGCAATGATACGGTAGTTTGCCCGAACCAGTCGGTTCCTGTTACGGTAACTCCTAGCGGTGGATATGGAGTCTATACCTATCTTTGGGATAACGGATTAGGTACCAGTAACAATGTCACCATTTCTGCAGCAGTATCCACGACATACACCGTCACCATTACCGATGACTGTGGCAATACGCTAACAAAATCCATCTTCATTGATGTTACCTCGCCACAAGGGATATCTTCTACTAACAATACCGTCATAGAAAGCTGCGGAACGGCCACTGTTACCTTCACTTTGAATTCTGTTCAGAACACACCCACCATCATTACCTATGCAGTTACCGGTACTGCCACTCCAGGTGCTGATTATCCTGCATTGCCAGGAAACATTACCATGCCGGCAGGACAAACTTCCATCAGCATAAACATCACTCCCATTTATGATGCCCTTGCCGAAACCAATGAAACAATAATCATTACCTTAACCAACACATGCATCCCAAGCACCACCACCATTACCATTGTTGATGAACCAACCATAACGGCAAACATCACTGGTGGAGCCATCTGCCAAGGAGAGTCGGTTTGGTTGAATGCCACCGCTTCAGGTGGAACCGGTCCTTTGACCTACACTTGGACTGGCATACAGGGCGATTCCACTTCCATACATGTAGCGCCTTTAAGTACCCAAACCTATTTCATTTCCGTCAACGATTCTTGCCATGTTCAAAACGGAAGAGACAGCTTTACGGTCATCGTTTATCCTATTCCTACAGCCCTTTTCACTTTCAATGAGCTGTTCGACTTTAACATGAACTTCATCAATCTTACCGTCAACGGACATACCTATTTCTGGACCTTTGGCGATGGAACTTCCTCCAACAACAATCAACCTTCCTTCAATCATGCCTATCCCGATACCGCCGGTTTGTATCGCGTCACCTTGGTGGCCTTTAACGACATGGGATGCCCCGATACCATCACCGCAAACGTGATATTCAAGAACCAATATTCCCTTTTCATCCCTACCGCCTTCCATCCTGGCGACGTGCTGAACCCAACTTTCGGCGTATACAGCAACGGCATCAGCTCCATGTACCTTGCCATCTTCGACCGATGGGGTGAGCTGCTCTTCGAAACCGAAGACATCTCGAAACAATGGGATGGCACGATGAATGGCGACATCATGAAACAGGATGTTTACATCTGGCAGCTCAAGGCCATCCTAAAATCGGGCGAAAAAATCACCAAACAAGGAGCCGTCACCCTCATTCGGTAATCCCCCAAGAAATTCCCCCTATATAATAACAGCATACCTGGCGGATGAAATCCATTTTCATCCGCCAGTTTCATTTCCCCCCCCTCCTCCACCCAAAAATTCATAACTCATAACCCATAATTCATAACTCTTTTAAGGAGCCCATGTTCACTACTCGTTCCATCTACGTCCCGCTATCCGCTGTAGCCGCTGCATCCCCGTTTTTTGATGCAAAGCAG
>CAIWCG010000131.1 GCA_903911135.1 uncultured Bacteroidota bacterium | reverse complement strand
CTTCTTTCTCGAAACTTTCATAATCAAACTTAGATTCTTTCTTTTTCATTCTATTAACTTTTTTCTACTCAAAAAACAAAATTATATTTTTTTTGACACAGTTTATAGAACAGACTCGTGGCTTATTTTATAAATAGGTAAAACTACATTCTTTAATAATACTCCTTTATATACTCGTATGCCTTATTATAAAGTTCCTCATCCTTTATCTGGTATTTTATCCAAAGGACCTTTCGTAGTTCTTTGGCAACGAGGTTTAGCCCTGTTGTTGAGTTTTGCCATCCATCAAAGCGAACTACTCGAACTATTTCATCAATATCATTTACAATTCTTTCAACTATTGCTGGTGTTGTATCTGTTTTTAATTCAAGAAATAATTCTGTTAATGCAGCCTTAGCATTCTTCTGAACTTCAATGGGTTCTGATTGTTTCTCTGCCTGCAATGTTTCTTTAGCTATTTGACAAAGTTCCTTTATAAATTCAATGGAGTTAATCAATCCCTTTTCTGCTTTATCTCTTAATGCTTCTAATCTTTCACTTAGCTTTTTAAATATTGGATTACTGCCATTCTTATGTAATCTGCTAATGAGCAATTTCATTACCCTTTCTGCTTCTTTTGGGTCTTTCTTATTCATCAGTTCATCAATGAGGTCAGCATCCAATATCATTTCTTCCATGTCATGATTGATGCCTGTTACGTGAATGTATTCATGAATTAATGCCGTTGTCTGTGCACCTAAAGCATGCCATAATAATCTTCCATTATCTTCAGATGACGGTTTAACGGAAATGTAAACTTGCGATAACCATTTATAATCTTTTTGATATTGATTTAATATCGGGTCTGGAGATAATGCCTCCCACAACTTAGTCAAACTACTGAAATCCTTTGCGAACTCATCTCGCTTGGTATTGGTATTAATGCATTCTTGTGCTTTCTGTAATCCTTCAAACCCTGCAATATTTCTATCAACATCTTCAAAGTGTTTAATGCATTTTTCTATCCATTCAGGAAGTTTCTCTCTTAATTCCTGTAAATTGGTAATAACAGTTTTTACACTTTCCTCATCAAATGCCAATGCTTTTGCTGTATCATCAAATACTCCGAAATAATCTACAATCCTTCCAAAGGTTTTGTTTGGGAATAAACGATTGGTTCTGCAAATTGCTTGTAGCAAAGTATGATCCTTCAAGGATTTATCCAAATACATAGTTTGCAAAATCGGTGAATCAAATCCAGTCAACAACTTTGAAGTAACAATTAAAAACTTCAATGGAGAATCAGCATCATTGAATTTTTCAATAATCTTTTCTTGTTGATCCTTATCCATTGCCCATTTTTGTTTAAAATCAAAATCATCATTGGCTGAAGTGCTTATTACAACAGCACTGGCATCACTGCTTATTAGTTTATCAAGTTCCTCTTTATATTGAATACACGCTTCACGGTCAGGAGTAACTATCATTGCCTTTAATCCTTCAGGTTCAACATGGGCTTGAAAATGTTCAACAATATCCCCAACAATTGTCTTTACTCTTTCGGTTGATTTTAAAAAGATAGACATCTTGGCTGCCTTCTGACTTAACTTGTTTCTATCATCTTCACTCAAGTCATTAGCCATTTCTTTGAATGCAATATCCAAACCTTCCTTATCAATATGATAATTGGGCAGTCTTGGTTCAAAATGTAATGGCAATGTTGCATTATCCCTGATACTTTCCTGCAAAGTATAGCGGCTCATATATCCTCCTTCATCTTGTTCCGCACCAAAAGCCCAGAAAGTATTTTTTTCTGCCTTATTAATAGGAGTACCTGTCAATCCAAAAAGAAATGCATTAGGCAATGCGCTTCGCATCTTCCTTCCTAAATCTCCTTCTTGTGTTCTGTGGGCTTCATCAACCATCACAATAATATTTTCTCTCTTGTTCATATCAGGATAAGCATCCTTGAATTTATGAACCATAGTGATTATTATTTTTCGAGTGTCTTGTTCCAATAATTTATGAAGCTCTGTGATGCTATCAGTAGTAATCATATTCGGTACCTCTGCGGTGTTGAAAGTAGCAGTAATCTGTGTATCCAAGTCAACCCTGTCCACAACAATGATAACAGTTGGATTATTCAGTTCCTGTTGTTTTCTTAATTTCTGTGCAGCAAACAACATCAACAAAGATTTACCCGAACCTTGAAAATGCCAAATCAATCCTTTCTTGATTTTACCATCAATAACTCTTTGTACCAAGGCATTCGCTCCTTCGTATTGCTGATAACGACAAACAACTTTTATCTTTTTCTTTTTGTTGTTGGTGGCATAGACTGTATAATATTGTAAGATGTCCAGCAATGTTGAAGGCTTCAATAAATGAGTCAATTGTTTTGCTACATCTTGCAACCCGACAAATTGTTCCACTTCATCTTTATCATCTTCTATTCTCCACGGCGACCAAAACTCTAAAGGTGTTCTTACTGCTCCTATAAATATTTCCTTACCTTCTGTTGCAAATGAAAATACATTAGGAACAAACAATTGTGAAATGGTATTTTCATAAATGGTATTAATATCATGGGCAGCATCTAACCAACTGACAGCAGGTCTTACAGGTGTTTTAGCTTCACCCACAATCAAAGGGATTCCATTTACATAAAGAACAATATCCGGTATTTTGGTTTCTCTTGCCCGAAGTTTTACCTGATTGGAAATAACAAAACTATTATTCTTCAACTCATCAAAATCAATCAATCGAATGGCAACATGTTCATTGTTTTTGCCAATAGGCAATGATACTTCATTCCTCAACCATTTTGCAAATTCTTCATTGGCTCTTACCAATCCAACATTGTTTACAGTGATTAGTATTGCTCTTAATTTATGAATCACTTCATCAGCTTTATCAGGATTGGCAGCAATATCAGGATTAAGGCGACAAAGTGCTGCTTTCAATTCCTTCTCAATAAAAACTTCTGTAATATCTCTTGCTAATAAATCAGATTGTAAATACTTCCATGATACAGAATCATAATTTACCGGATCTTCCTTGACAATATTCCCTTCAACAGCATTTAGATTAACACCCGATAATTGGTGAATGATAAAATGCTCTACGGTATTTTGTTCGTTGAAGGACATTAATTTACAACTAAAATTTCTGCTTGTATATCAATCCTAACTTTATGTTTCCTAAAAAAAGAATTGTTTAATTCATTATCAATTTCTTGAAAATGCCTGTGCTTTTTATTGCAAGCGAATGCTTTTTTATATGGATATAAATTAATATCGTGATTTTCTTTGAAGAACTCTATTGTTGATTCAAGTTGATCAATAGCACCAGAAATCCAACTCTTAGCTTCATCTTTTAATTCAATAAAGTAGAGATGTTTAGCGGACATTAATAATCCATCACAACGCCCCCTGCCTGGAAATTCATCATCTTTAATTAGACATTTATCAATTGGAGTAAAAACTAAATTTATATTATTTGTGTTTTTAACAATTGCAATCCATTTCGCAGGTGTATCAACATTACTATAGGCTTTTTTACCATTCTGATCATCACACAAACCAAATTCTATATCATCTCTAGCTGGTTCAGAACATGTGTTTACAAGAAAATTTAAATTCATAATTCTTGTTCAATTTCCAAAAGACCATCAAACATTTCATTTCCGTGTCGTAATGATTGATTTAAATAATTCTTATCCGATGGAATTCCATAAGAACTTGGTAAAGTTTTAATGGTTCCATTTTTTTCATCAAGTTCATAAATTACAACTTGCTTATAGTTAACAAGTGATTTTATAGGTACAATGTCATTTAGTCTTTCTTTAAATGTTTTCTCATTTTTACCCAATCTATATTTATCCATAGCGACCTTATTTGAATTCCCATTAATAATCTTATCTAACAAAAATTCTCCTTGAATTGCAATACTCAAAAAGTTAATCAAATAAGGACTATGTGTGGTCATTATAAGTTTACTTCCTTCATTTATATTATTAAATTCTAAAAGGCTATTGAGTATTTGATGCTGTGATGTTGGAAACAAGTTTTGTTCTGGTTCCTCAACGATATTTATAAAACAATCAATCGTATATTTTGCTGATAATTCTTCAATGGCAACTTTCTTTAAAGAAGCTGATAATTTATCGTTTTTGTAAATTTTCCTTATCTCTATTCTTAAACGATTTTCTTCTTCAACACTTAGTTCAGAAGTTGATGAATCTGATTCATCTCTTTCATTAATTGATAAGGCAAGATTCCGTGTTACAATAAACAATGGTACGGCTGATTGAAAGCCACTTGAAGATTGAGATAATCGAATTCGATAATCATCTTTATTCCCTCTAATGTGTGCTATCTTATTCAGTTTGTCATATTCAAAAGAAGTATTATTAATTGGAAGTTCAACTCCTCCATTTACATTTTCTTGAGCATTAACAAATTCATCTAAAAATGTTGCTAAAGATTTGGGGAGATATTTTAGCTTTTCTGGTTTATCCACAGCACTCACAAAATTTCTTTCCGCTGGTACATACATAATTTTGGGGATCTTATAATACTCTGGTTTATTTCGAATAACACTAAAGTTACCTTCAAAATAACTGAATGAAAACGCTTCGCCATTGTATGAAATCTCGGTGTTGGTTCTAAAATAGTTTTGCATGTTGTGATAACCGCAATATCTATTCATAAATCTATTTGGAAATTCAACATCCTTTTCACGTAATTGCCCTTTCCTTAAAGCCTTTTCTAACCAACTAAAGGTTGATATCAACTTAGCAACACAACTCTTACCGCTTCCTTGATTCCCAATAAAAACTGTTACCTTCTCTATCTCCATCCAAGGACTATTGTTCTCACCAACATACCCCTCCTTGATAGGTCCGAAATTCTTAATCCTTATTTTGCTCATCTTTTATATTTTTAATCGGTGCAAATTTACTCTTTTATTAGTTTCTTATCCCAATATCTCCTCCAGCAACTTCCCCTTCAAATTCTTCAAGGTCGTCTTTTGGTGTTTCAGTTGCGTGAGGGTGGTTTCTAATTGATTGAATATTTCTAAAATCTTTTCCTGGGTTTTTAAATCGGGAATGGAGAACTCTTGTCTTTCCAAATTCTTCCATTTTATTGTTGGCGAAATAGAGCCTTCTGAAATCTCTTTTGCTCGACTCATAAAAGAATCAGAGTGCATAAAGTAAGGCAAATAACCTTTAATAACTTTGTTTGGTTTAGCTCTAATCACCATTGCGTGTGCTGAACATATTCCATCAAAATTTGCAACGGCAGCTTTTCTAAGATAAGCATTTCTCTTTCCAAAAATAATATCACCTTTATAAACTTTTAGTTTTGTACCTATTAAATTATCAGGCTTACCAAATCTTGAAATAGTTATTTCTCTTGGGTCAAGATGATCAAGTCCAATAAAAATTTGTCCGATAGCATTTTTAGGTTCAATACGTTCGGAGATATTTTCCGCAATATCTCCAAATTTCAATTTTATCAATGTGCTCTTTCTATGTTTTGATTTATCATTAACAAAATCATTGATTAGCAATTGTAATAAATTATGAAGATTCTTCTCCTCGCCCTCCACTTCCTCCATTGCCTTTTCTATGGATTGAAATAGGGAGGAGATTTGTTTTTGTTCCGATAAGGGAGGAAGAGGAATTAATAAATCTGAAAGAATTTTACCTGAAATCCCTCCGAAGATAGTTCCAGTTCCTTTTAAAATTAATTCCTTTTCTATTCTATTAAGATAACATAAAATGTAATCATTACTATCTTTACTCCTAATTGCGGCTATCCCTCTTCCAATACAACATTTTTGATTTGCAATATTTGTAGAACCAACTGGAGCTCTAACAGTAATCAATATATCATTCGGTTCTGCAATTTTATTTGGTTTTGAGCACCACTTAACTGCAATTGGATATTTGTCTGTAAACTCTGTTTTACCTTGAAAAAAAGGTAATCCTACTTCATTCATATTATAAGTTTTTGAGGAAGGTGATTGTCCCATTATTATTTTGGCAACCTCCCCAAGTTTCACCTTTTCCCATTTATCCTTCCTCAACTTCATGCCGCTATTTGGGTTTTATAGGTGAAATAAGGGATTTTGCAGGTCTGCAAAGCTCTTATGCAGGTCTGCAAAGCTCCTATGCAGGTCTGCAAAACTCTTATGTTGGTCTGCAAAGCTCTTATGCAGGTCTGCAAAACTCTTATGTTGGTCTGCAAAGCTCTTATGCAGGTCTGCAAAACTCTTATGTTGGTCTGCAAAGCTCTTATGCAGGTCTGCAAAACTCTTATGCAGGTCTGCAAAGCTCTGATGTTGGTCTGCAAAGCTCTGATGTTGGTCTGCAAAGCTCCTAAGTTGGTCTGCAAAGCTCCTTTGTTTGGCAAATATTTAACTTTATCCATTTATCCCTATCTCTTTTAATTGACCATACAAATTCTCCAAAGAGGCATTAATCTGCTTTTGCCCTGCTTTAATATCAGCTATCAAATCCTGGGTATTGTGTTTGTTATTTAGGGCGGCTTGCTTCACATAGAGTTGCAGGCTTAGGTTGCCATTATTCTCCAAAACCTCCTTATTGCTCATCACTTTGGCAAATCCGGGGGCATCTTTAAATTTCCAATAGGCATCGCTGATCTTTTTGATATGCTGCGGTTCGAGCCAGGCATTGGTGCGGTCTATGCGGAGTTCTTCTTTGGCATCAATAAAAATAATCTTGCCCTTGCGGTCTTTCGGCTTTTTCATCCGGCATACCAGCAAACAGCTTTCCATGCTGCTATTGTAAAACAGGTTTTTGCCCATTCCAATGACGGCATCCACATAATCCTCCTCTATCATCCGCTTGCGAATATCGCTTTCGGCATCACGAAACAAAACACCATGGGGCCAGAGGACAACACAGCGTCCAGTATCGCGTTTCAAGGATTTCATGATGTGCTGCTGAAAAGCATAATCGGCACAGCCTTGCGGAGGCGTTCCCCATATATTCCGCCCAAAAGGGTCGTTCATCCATTTGCTTTGGCTCCACTTCTTCACGCTGTAGGGAGGATTCGCCATGATGACATCAAACTTTTTCAGTTCGTCGTTCTCCAATATCTGCGGACTGTCTAAGGTGTCGCCCTGCACAATCAGGAATTCATCCACATTGTGCATAAACATATTGATACGCGCAATGGCGCTGGTAATGAGGTTCAGCTCCTGCCCATAGAGTTTCAGAGTGCGGTATTCCTTGCCTTGCTCCTTGAGGTGAAGTGCCGCACTCAACAGGATACCGCCACTGCCGCAGGTAGGGTCATAAATGCTTTCGTTGCTCTTGGGGTCGGTAATTTGAGTCATCAGTTTCACCACCGTGCGGTTGGTATAAAACTCGGCTGCGGTATGTCCGCTGTCGTCGGCAAATTTCTTAATCAGGTATTCGTAGCCCTCGCCCATAATATCATGCGGCACTTCGGCAATGGTGAGTTTCATCTTACTGAAATGCTCTATCAGGTCAAGCATCTTTTCATCACTCATCCTTCGTTTGTTGGTCCATTGAGCATCACCAAAAACATCATGAAGCATATCGAAATTTGCCTTCTCAATACCATTCAAAGCCTTCTGTAAAGCATCACCCACATCAACAGTTTTCTTCCGCACATCCTCCCAATGACAACCCTTAGGAATCTGAAAACGATGATTCTCGGCAAACTCGGCATAACTCAAATCGCCATCACTCTCCTTCAATGCAGTTTGATATTCCTCATCCCACAAATCGCTCACCCGCTTAAAGAACAGCAAAGGAAAAATATATTGCTTGAAATCCGCCGCATCAATCATTCCCCTCAAAATATTTGCCGCCCCCCAGAGATAATCTTCTAATTGTTTTTGTGTCATTGTATAATTATTATTTTTCGCCGCCCAAAACTAATAAAATAAAACCAATTGATAAAAGGGTTCTAGATTTAAACACATGAAGAAAAGAAAATAGTTTTGAGTAATTGCAACTTTAATTTTTACACAGCGTTTAAATATATGTGTTTCCTAAGTATTGGAATCCAGCGGCACCTACTTGTTTGAGGTAATACCTTCTCTGCTTCGGGGTAAGATGCAGAGGCCCACTTCAAAGACAGTTAAAAGTACTTCCCCAACACAAAAGTGTTTTAAATGTTTAGGTATTATTAAAAAAGTAAAAAAATGAAAAATGTTGAAGAATCCTCCTCCCCAAAAAAGGTGAGTAAAAATAGCGCCAGAACCGCTAAGAGGATAACAAGAAAAGGTTCTGAAGCCAGCAAGAAGCTGTTGGCAAAAGAAAGAAGGGATAACCGCAAGGCCAAATACAACTCGCGGAATATCATCAATGCAAACCGCGTGTATCAGGCCCCTGTACAGGTAGGCGGTTCGAGAGGTGTCCTCTTGACTGCCGTAATCGTTCTGACCATATTTTTCGGCAAGAGAAACACATCGGAATCCTCAAAAAACGTTTCGCAAACGGATGGGAAGAAATCCGTAAGAAGAATAGGTAAGTCGAATCCTTATTTTATTCTTACCACCCTCCCAAACCCGAATCAGATAATTACCGCCATAATGAAGATGCCAAAGAGCTATAAGCTAAGAGGAGATTGGGCTAGGGCGATTATCAATGCGTGTTCGGGCAATACTTATATACTCATATTGCCAGCCACCATCATTACTTACCTGGCTCTATTGACTGCATACGTTACAGCTCAAACCAACATGAAATTGCGTACCGCAGGTTTAAAACCCATTCGCGATAACGCTTGGAAGTTGGTGGAGAATGCCTTGAATGCGCTGATGGCCGTGGCACAGGCCAATGGAAATGCCAGTCCGGCTACAGCGATAACAATCATTCAATCTGGTTTGTTTTCTGTAAAAAGTGTTTCAGGCAATAAAATTCCTGTTTACAATGTATCCAATACTTTCACTGCGGGAACAATGAAAATGGTTGCCCCTGGTGCTCCAAGAATTGCGTTTCACATTTGGGAGAAATCCGTTGACGGCGTTGTGTGGGCACCTGTAGGCATTTCTCACAAATCAAGAATGTCTTATGCTGGCTTTATCCCTGTTTCAAAAGTGTGGGTG
>CAIWCG010000130.1 GCA_903911135.1 uncultured Bacteroidota bacterium | reverse complement strand
TAACCTTGCTTTGGAAAAAATTGAATTAAAACAAACTGTAAGTGCATGTGAAGATTTGAAAAGGGCTTATAAACTTGGCCGATTAGATATAAAATCCTTGATTGAAGAAAAATGCAAATAAACTAAGGATGGAAGAATTTATTAAAAAAGATATTGTGGTAATAAAAAGTAATGAAATAATAAAAGACAAAAAATCATTTTTTTCTTTCCTTAAAAAATATACTGAAGATTCGTCTAGTGATGGAGAAAATCTAAATAATAAGAAATGGATTTATAGGGGTGTAAGTAGTAATCATTATAAACTAATACCTTCAATCGGTAGAGACAAACACAAAAAGAAAAATGCAACTCTAACAATTGATGATGAAAAGTTGATTTTTAGACATTTTTTACAATACTCAAAATCCTTTATTAAAGAAAATCATGATTACATGAATTTATTAGCAATTGCTCAACATCATGGATTACCCACAAGACTTCTTGATTGGACATTTAATCCATTAGTAGCTGCTTACTTCGCAGTTGAAAAGGATATTATTCAAATTGTTAATCATAAAAAAATCAAGTATAGTTTAATTTATGTTTACGAAAAACCGAAAGAAGCTAAGATTAATGAAGAATATGTTAAATTTGAAGATATTTTTGTTGACAAACTTGAATTTTTTATTCCTAATCATAATCACCAACGAATAATAAATCAAAATGGGCTTTTTACTATTCATCCTTATAAAGATGAAAAGTGGATGGAACTTAGCGGAAATGAAATTGTTGCAATTCCAATTAAATTAAGTTATAGAAGACATTTAAGAAAGTTATTAAATAGACTAGGAGTTAATCAATCAACAATTTATCCTGGTCTAGATGGTGTTTCTACGCATATTAGATGGATGGAAACGGATTATTATTAAAAAAAACTAAAAATCTAAATCTTGAAGGGTACTAAAAACCTTATCAAGGATAAATAAAAATGAATTTAATTAAAATATCAAGTTTGATTGCAATAGGATTGCTTTTATTAGCAATTGCAAAATTACCTTATGGTTATTATATGTTTTTAAGAATTGTTATAACAATTATTGCAATTACAAATGCTTTAGAAGAAGTTAAAAGTCTTAAAAAGATTTGGCTTATTGTTTTTATAATAATTGCAATTATTTATAACCCAATTATTCCTATTTATCTTAAAAAACATATTTGGATTCCAATTAATATAACAGTAGCAGGTATATTTACAGTAAGTATATTTAAAACTGGATTTAATAAAATACTTAAAAAATAACAAGTTATGTTCTACAAAAATTCGATAATAACCAATAATGAAAGTAGAATATGTACCTAATATGTTTTGAAATAGATCATGGTGGCTTTATTATGGAGGGATTCATTGATTTATAGAATGTAAAAAAAAATGAAAGAAGAAATAATAAAAATAATCGGGGCTGTTAACAAGGATATTGATGTGAAGGATGAACTTAAAATAAAAGTTAGTTCGTTGGAGATGTTGGAGCATGAAGGTATCAGTTTCTATAATTGTGAAAGCTTGTATTATGCATATTATGAAGATATACCAAACGTTATTTTGTTTAGAGGAATTATTCGTCATCCAGAAAAGGTTATGAAATGGATAGAGCAAAACTATAAGGAATTGATATTGAAAAAATTATATCTTCAACGCTATTCATTGAAGTTTAAAAGGATGAAATTCCCTGATGCAATATATTTTTTGAAAGACAAATTGATAATTGATGTTTCGGAGGAAAAGGACGTTGTGATTTTATTTACTGATGAGAGCGAAGAACTGGCACAGGCAATTGGTGAGCAAATGAAGCAATTTACTCATGAGGAAAGGAATAAAATTCATTTTTACAATATGCTTATTCAAAAGGGTTCTTCCATTGAATTGATTGAATTGGAGAATATCAAACCAAAGATGACTGTCGAAAAAAATTACAATGAAGATTTAGTTGAGTTGAATAAGAAAATAGTGAAAAGCCTTAACACCGACAGTGCAAGCGGATTGTTTTTATTTCATGGTGCTCCTGGAACTGGAAAATCCACTTATATTCGGTATCTGATCAATAGCACAAATAAGAAAGTAATCTTTATGACTCCTAAACTGGCTGGAAATCTGGATACACCACAACTGCTAAACTTGTTGCTCGAAAATCCTTATTCCATACTTGTGATAGAGGATGCGGAAGATTTGTTGCAGTCCAGAGATACTGGTACGAATCCATATATTTCAATGTTGCTGAATATTACTGATGGCTTACTGGGTAGTAATCTTGGTTTAAAAATCATCTGTACTTTCAATGGGAATTTCAATAAAATTGACAATGCTTTATTGCGGAAAGGAAGGTTGATTGCAAAATATGAATTCAAGGCATTAAGCATTATTAAAGCACAGTCTCTATCAAATTCACTGGGTTTTAAAACAACCATAACAAAAGAAATGACTTTGGCTGACATTTATAATCAGGAGAAAGAAGATTTTGGAGGGAAGGGAAATAGAAAGAGGATAGGGTTTTAAGGAATAACACCTTTCAGGATTGAGAAAACCTGAAAGGAAATGTTCGTTTACTATGAGTTTCGGCAAAAAGGCGAAGCCTTTTCGCCGAAACTACGTTTTATGCAGAAAGATTGTTCGAAGCAACCTGCCATCAAAGCCTAGCCCCGATAGTAGCGGCAGCCCGCTGCTTTGTATCGGCAATGGGGATGCAGCGGCTACAGCGGATAGCGGGACGCAGATGGGACGAGAAGTGGATTTAGGCTTCAAATAATCCTGTTAATGGATGCCTTTTGCGGCAAGATATCGCTCGGCATCGATGGCGGCCATGCAACCGGAACCTGCGGCTGTAACGGCTTGGCGATAGATGTGATCCTGAACGTCTCCGGCGGCAAAAATGCCTTCAATATTGGTTTTGGTGCTGCCAGGGATGGTTTTTATGTAGCCGTTTTCGTCCAGATCGAGGATTCCTTCGAACAACTCGGTGTTGGGCTTATGGCCGATGGCCACGAAGAATCCGGTGACGTCGAGTTTTCGGTCTTCTTTAGTGGCGTTGTTGTAAACCAAAACGCCATCTACGGTCTTGTCGCCGAGGATTTCCTTGGTTTCGGTATTATACAGAACTTCGATGTTTGGGGTGTTCAAAACGCGATGTTGCATGGCTTTGGAGGCACGCATCTCGCCTTTGCGGACAATCATATATACCTTTTTGCAAAGCTTGGCGAGGTAGGTGGCCTCTTCGGCAGCAGTATCGCCGGCACCGATGATGGCTACATCCTGCTGTTTGAAGAAAAACCCGTCGCAGACAGCGCATGCAGAGACTCCATATCCGTTCAGGCGTTGCTCGGATTCCAGTCCCAACCATTTGGCTGAAGCGCCAGTGGAGATAATGACGGTATCGGCGAGGATGGTGTCCTTTTCATCGATGACGACCTTGTAGGGCTGGGATGAAAAATCGACTGAAGTGGCATATCCCCACCTGACGGAGGTTCCGAATCGTTCGGCTTGTGCCTTAAAATCTTCCATCATGGCTGGTCCCATGGTTCCTTTTGGGTAGCCCGGGTAATTTTCCACTTCGGTGGTGATGGTGAGCTGACCTCCAGGCTGGAGTCCTTGGTATAGCACCGGTTTCATGTCGGCACGGGCAGCATAGATGGCTGCAGTATAACCGGCAGGACCTGAACCGATTATCAAACATTTTACTTTTTCAATTTCATTATTCATGGCGCAAAATTACAAATTATTTGTAACGTCAATGATGGTATTGGAGGGTGGTTGGTTTATGGTGAAAGGAAAATTTGAATGCTTTTTAATGAACATCTTGCTTATTATTAGGACGAATTTGATTTTAAAAGGGAACAAATAATTGAAAAAGGTGGTTTTTGGGAGTTTAATACTAGGAGAGGAGTTTTTTTAGAGGAGAAAAAAATCGGTCGATGACATGTTTGTACCAGTCTTAGCTTCGATTGTACCCATCGAGGTTAAGATTGTACCAGTCGAGGCTTAAATTGTACCGGTCGAGGCTTAAATTGTACCGGTCGAGGTTTAAATTGTACCAGTCGAGGTTTAAATTGTACCAGTCGAGGTTTAAATTGTACCGGTCGAAGCTTAAATTGTACCGGTCGAGGTTTAAATTGTACCAGTCGAGGTTTAAATTGTACCAGTCGAGGTTTAAATTGTAAAGGTCGAGGTATAAATTGTTATAATTAGCAATAAAATAAAGCCTTTGATTTAAAAGCTAAGGGTGCATATTGGAGCTATTCTACAATATTATTGTTTATTTTGCTGCATGAAAATCCTTCAGCTTTGCAGTAGAGTTCCTTATCCACCTAACGATGGAGGGTCCATTGCCATGCTGGCTCTTTCGCAATCGTTGAAGGCGGAAGGAAACGAAATTTTCATATTATCCATCAATACCAATAAGCATCATTATGATTTGAAAAACCTTCCGAATGAGATGCTTGCCTTGGCAAAATGGGATGCCGTTGATGTAAATACGGATGTAAAACCTTTGGATGCCTTTCTGAACCTTTTTACTGATAAATCATATAATATCATTCGTTTTCATTCACGGGATTTTGAAAACAAACTTGTTGAGTTGCTGCAAAAGGAACAGTTCGACATCATACAAATGGAGAGCTTGTATGTTACCACCTATTGCGACCTAATTCGGAAATATTCGAAGGCAAAGATTGTTTACAGAGCCCATAATGTTGAATATTTGATTTGGGAACGAATGGCAATGGGCATGCAATCGGGCTTGAAGAAACGCTATATAAAGCTGCTTGCCAATAGATTGAAGAACTATGAAATAAGTGTTTTAAAGAAGTTCGATGCCATCGTTTTCATTACGCCGGAAGACAAGGAATTGTATCATCAATTGGGCAATGCAAGCAAGGAATTCGTTGCTCCAATCGGCATCAATCCAAAAGAATTCGAATTGCAGGAAAATTCCAACCATTATCCTGTTTTGTTTCATTTGGGTTCGATGAATTGGTTGCCAAATATCAAAGCCATCGATTGGTTTATTGATAACGTTTGGAAAAAACTTCATGACAAATATCCTGCACTTAAATTTTATATTGCCGGTAGAGGAATGCCTGAAAGACTATTGAAAAGAACGGTTTTCGGTTTGTATGTTGATAATGAAATTCCTGATGCCAAAGTCTGGATGAATGAGAAAGATATCATGATTGTACCGTTGCTGTCGGGTAGTGGCATGCGGGTAAAGATAATAGAAGGGATGGCCCTTGGGAAGACCGTTATTGCCACTTCCATCGGTGCTGAAGGAATAGTTTATACCCATAAAGAAAATATCCTTATAGCTAACTCACCAGATGAATTTGTGTCGATGGTAGAACTTTGCATTAATGATAAGAAAATGTGCAAGAACATTGGCAGAAATGCAAAGGAATTGGTTCAGGAAAAATACAACAACAAGGAAATAGGAGTGGGGTTGCATTCGTTTTATCAATCATTAATCAAGGATTAAACCATGAAGATATTTTTTATCCTTTCACGCATTCCATACCCACTGGATAAAGGCGATAAACTTAGGGCTTTTCATCAGATAAAGGAGTTATCGAAACATCATGACATACATTTGTTGGCCATAAATGATGCCACTTTTCATCCGAATGCATTGGAAGAATTAAAACCATATTGCAAGAGCGTCAAGTTCATTAAATTGGGAAAAATTACGATTCTTAGGAACCTGATTTCAGCATTTTTTTCAGGACTGCCAATGCAGGTGGGCTACTTTTATAATAAAGCTTTGAAAAAGATAATTTTAGAAGATATAGCTAAGCGTAAGCCCGATTTGATATATTGTCAACTAATCAGAACTGCAGAATTTGTAAGAGGAATAAAAGATATTCCCAAACTTTTGGACTATATGGATGTTTTCAGCAAAGGTGTGGAAAGAAGGATAGAGAAGGTTCCTTTTTATTTAAAACCGATCTTCAGAATGGAATACCATCGCTTGTTGAAATATGAACATGAAGTCTTTGATGATTTCACTTATAAGACCATCATTTCAGAGCAAGATAGAGCCCTTATTCCTCATGCTGACAACGAGAAGATTTCCATTATCCCGAATGGTGTGGATATGGAATATTTCAAACCAATTGATATTGAAAAGAAATATGACATACTGTTTAGCGGCAACATGTCATATCCTCCGAACGTGGATAGTGCAGTATATATCGTTGAGAAAATCCTGCCATTAATTGTCAAGCATTTTCCACATATAAAGATATTGATTGCGGGTGCTTCTCCAACTTCAAAAGTTCTGTCATTGAAGTCTGAAAATGTTGAAGTGATGGGATGGGTTGATGATATTTCTATGTGTTTTGCGGAGTCTAGAATGTTGGTTGCCCCTATGCAATTAAGCATCGGTTTACAAAATAAGCTTTTACAAGCTATGGCTATGAAAATGCCTGTAGTTACTTCAGTTTTGGCAAATAATGCTTTGCATGCAAGGCCAGGAAAGGAAATTTTGGTAGCTAATACTCCTGAAGAATATGCCGTTCATATCATTACTCTATTAAATGAGAAATCGAAAGCTGAAGCTATTGCAGAAAATGGCTATCGATTCATAAAAGTAAAATATACTTGGGTTGCGATGGATGAGTTATTGAATAAAATAATAACCTAGTTATTGATATTTTTTTTGAATAATGTAACTTTTTGAAAAACCTCAAAGTAAAACGGAACGTTGTTCTTTACAAAAGTATTAATCATTAACCCACACAAAGACATGGAAAACCCATCAATCATCGCTAATTTAGTCATCGCTGGATTTGTCGTAATCAACATTCTTTTATTTCTTATTGCCTCTAGAACCTACCGTTCGGAGTCACAGAAATATACAGATTACCTGTTGAGAAAAGACCATTCGGAGAATTAGCAAAACCAAGAAGAAATATTGGAATTGCTGCTTCTCTGAAAAGAAGGTGGCAATTCCTTTATTTTTTGGTTAGAATCAATTATTAAATTTGTTTGATTGAGTTGTTATTCCAAAAACTATTTTTGCATTCACATATATGCAAAATAGTATGAAGCAGGAAAAAAATGCAATTTCGTCAAATACAACAAGGAAACAGTCTATAGGCAAGAGGAAGGGCTTTGTGGTTCCAAAATGGGCCATCATTATTCCAATCATTTGGACGCTCTTTATTTATCTAAGAGCATTGCCGAATAATTTCACACTTCTAGATGATGATTTTTACATTTTAAAAAATCCATTCATTAGAGATTTTAGTTTTCACGGAGTAGCCGCTATTTTTACCTCATTTTATAATGGAAACTACCATCCATTGACAACTCTTATTTATTTGATAGAGTATCGGATGGTTGGTTTGAATCCGATGTTTTATATTGTTGTGAATATCTTGTTGCATCTTGTTAATGTCTTTTTGGTTTTTAACCTTTTGAAAAAGATTACAAGTAACGATTTATTGAGCATAGTTGTCGCATTTTTGTTTGCCATTAATCCTCTCCACGTTGAATCCGTAGCATGGATTTCTGAATTAAAGGATGTGCTTTATTCGTGTTTTTATTTAATTTCGATTTACTTTTATATTCGTTGGGTTGAATCAGGGTTCAAAACCAGGCAATACCTGTTGATGCTCCTGTTTTTCTTCGCTTCCTTATTGTCAAAGTCGGCGGCAGTAACCTTGCCCGTGTTATTACTGGCTATAGATTTATATAAAGGTAGGAAGGTAAACCAGAAAACTATTGTCGAGAAACTTCCTTTATCCGTTTTGTCAATAGTCTTTGGGATTGTGGCAATACTATCGCAACGAACAGTAGGGGCTTTGAACGATTATTCATTTCTTTATGGGTATATAAATAGAATATTTCTTTTGACCTATGCCATTTCGTTTTATCTGATAGACCTATTTATTCCCATCAGTCTTTC